>DAORTR010000076.1:0-12554 GCA_035432765.1 Pyrinomonadaceae bacterium | reverse complement strand
ACGGGATTGAGCGTTACGCGGCCGAGCATATACGCCGTGTCGTCGCCGAATTTATGCGACATCCACGCATGCCCTGCTTCGTGAGCAGAGATCGCCAAAAGAAGGACGACCATAAAGATAACGAGGTGACTGATCAGGTTGATCGGATCGATTCCGCCCATAAATTGAAGCAAACGCCTAAAACCACGACTCGACCTATTGATGCCGAGATTCGTTGTATTGGAGCCTAGATTGTGCCATTCTTTTGGTACAAAATAAAATGAAGCAGATGGCCCGAAGAAGCTTGCGGTTCAAGGGCTTCTGCCCTCTCGACCTATGAAGAAGCACATCGTCTGCATCGCAAGCGAACAAAAAGGCAATGAATTTCTTGAGCAGGCAAGTGCCGATGGCTGGCGGGTAACGCTCGTAACGCGTAAAAGTCTGCTCGAATCTGCTTGGGCGTGGGATGCGATCAGCGAAGTTCGCTCGGTCGAGGAACCTGCGCAGCCTCTCGATTATATCCGCGCGATCACGAACATCGCGGGTTCTGAAAAGATCGATCGCGTGGTCGGCTTGGACGAATTCGACGTGATAACCGCTGCCTTGACGCGTGAGCATTTACAGTTGCCCGGTATGACAAGTTCGTATCTGCGGCGATTTCGCGACAAGCTCACGATGCGAAATGTTGCCGCGGGGAGCGGAATTCCATGCCCTGAGTTCATAGGGGCGTTCAATGAGGACGACATTAACGATTTTCTTCATCGCGTCCCGGCACCTTGGATCGTGAAGCCTCGATTTGAGGTCTCGGCCTTTGGCATCAGGAAATGCGAGACGGCCGAACAGGTCTGGGCCGTCCTGAAAGATCTCGATGACCGCAACAACTGGCGCGACCATCCTTCGCAGTTCGTGATCGAACGCTTTGTCGAAGGGCGTGTTTTCCACGTTGATTCCGTCGTCGAAAGCGGCAAGGTGCGAGCCGCGGGCGTGAGTCAATACGGCACGACGCCGTTCAGCGTAACTCACGACGGCGGTGTGTTCACCTCATCGATCGTGCCATACCGAGCGTCGGTCAGGAAGAGTCTTGAGACGGTTAATTCGCAGCTTCTAAAGGCATTTGAATACGACCGAGGCGTTACGCACGCTGAATTCTTGCAGAGTTCGGCAACGGGGGAGATCTTCTTGCTGGAGGTCGCGTGCAGAGTTGGCGGAGCGTACATTGCGAACGTGCTCGAATACGCTTGTGGGTTCAACCTTTGGCGCGAATGGGCAAAGCTCGAAACCGCCACAAAAGAGCATCCGTACAGGACGCCGAAACTTCGAAAAGATAACGCAGGCATCGCTCTTGCTCTCGCGAATACCGATGAACCAAACACCGATAATTACAATGACGAAGAGATCGTATATCGCGTCAAGAAATCGCGGCACGTCGGCCTCATCTTTCACTCAAAGAGCCAGAAGCGTGTCGAGGAACTGCTTTCAGGCTATTCAGAGCGTATCGCCAATGACTTCCTGGCCGTCGCCCCCGCAAAAGAACGCTACGACGATTGATCTCAATTTATGCAATTCGACATCTTGTTTGACGAACCGCAAAACGCCCAGGTCGGTTCGCCGGAGCTACTCGAACACGATCTGAACCAATATTTCGGTGAACTTTTGCGGTTCGAATCGACACGCGAACTTGCCGCATCGCCGATCGTCGAAGAAATTCGCTCGGAGGCGACTCGCATCCTGAACGGCATCGTCGTTTCGAACGACCGCGATGCGGCCGAGACGCCTAGGAGGAATACGATCGCGGCCATTGCCTGGAACATCGAACGCGGGATCGTTTACGAGGGAATCGAGCACGCTCTTCGAACGGACGAGCGGCTTGCGGCAAAAGACGTATATCTCCTGACCGAACTTGACCACGGAATGGTTCGCAGCGGCAATCGATTCGTTGCCCTCGAGCTTGCTAAAGCGTTGCGGCTGAACTACGCATTCGCGCCGGTTTATATCGCTCTGCAGAAGGGAAGCGGCGTCGAATCCGCGATCGAAGGAGAGAATACGAATTCGATCCACGGACTCGCGATCTTCTCAAGATGCCCGATGCGGAACGTTCACGCCATCGCTCTTCCGAACGGAAAGGACAAGATGTGGGGAAAGGAAAAGCGTTTAGGCCACCTGCGAGCCCTTTTTGCCGATATAGAGCATCCGTTGGGAACCTTTAGAGCCGTAACCGTCCATCTCGATGCGCACTGCTCGCGCGCTCATCGCCGCCTGCAGATGCAGATCGTGCTTGACCATCTCGACACGCTTCCCAAGTTGCCTACGCTGATCGGCGGCGATTGGAATACGACGACCTTTAACTCACAAAGTTCGACGCGGGCGATCTTAGGATATTGGCGGCGTGTGTTCATGGGGCCGAAGAATGTTGCCAAGAACCACCTGCCGCACCCTGAGCGCTATTTCGAACGTCCGCTTTTCTCGATGATTGAACGTCGCGGCTACAAATGGCGCGACCTGAACAACGTCGGCACCGGTACGCTGCATTACCACGTCGAAAGCATCGAAAAGAACACGAATCTGCGTGATTGGGTGCCGGAATGGTGCTTTCCGTTCATCTTTTGGGCGGCGAATCGCGTCGGCGGCAGCGTTTCGGGACGCCTTGATTGGTTCGCGGGCAAAGGTATTTCTCCCGCAACTGATACACGGCCTCGCACGATCGCGGGACTTGTCAACGATGTCGGAGCTCCTCTATCCGACCACGACCCGATCTGCCTCGATCTCTCACTCGAATAGACAGGCTCCGACGTGCCGCTCGCCTGCGTTGCGCACGAGGCGAGCGGGGTCGTACCAACGCGCCATTTGAAGCCAGGCTTCCTTGTTAGTGTATGACTATCCCGAATCCGAACGTGAAGTTGTTCGCCGTCCGTGTATGCGGGATCGCGCCGTACGGATCGCCGACAAGCGGGTAATCGCGAACGAGCACTGGGTTGTAATTGACCTCGATCACACGCAGGTCGATCCTCTTGTGGACTCGTACGTCGATACCGCCGCCGAACTTCATCGCGAATGCGGTCGATTTGGCCGTGATCTCAAAATTATCCGACGGCCGCGTCGGAGCGACATTTGTCGCTTTGTAGCTATAGGTCGCCGCACCGAACAGAGCGTGGCCGAATGGTTTGAACCGAGCGGACTTCGCGTTGTCCTTGATCTGCAGACCGACGAGATAGTTGATGACGTGCTCTTTTCTCGTTATCGTTTCAGCGGCTCCGGCAATATCGTCAGTGTAGTCCTTGCTCTTGAAATGCCCCGAAATGTTCCCCTTTACGCCGAGATAGCGGGTAACGTTGTAGGTCAGTGATGTGTCAAAGCCGTTGAAAGTCGAACGTTTGCAGAAAGACGTCTGAAAGTTCTGGCCGAGGATCGGCGTTGCGTCCGCCGAGCAAGGTGAGAACGTCATACCGAACTCTGAGATCTCCTTGACGTTAGGCTGTACGCTGGCGATCGAATAGCCGCCGTAGAATTCGACCTTGTTGAAGTCATCCCCGGTTTTTGCCGGTGCCTGCGCCGAGATGTGGACCGCATAGAGCGCGGTCACTGCGACCAAGAGCAATAGGTTCGTCAAGCGTACGGTGTGGGTTTTCTTATTCATATCATTTCTCCAAGTATCTAAACTGTTGTTTTTACATCGGCGAAGGCATTACAATAAGCGCATTGTCGTACGCTCAAATGCGGGTGGGCTTGTTTCGCGCCCATTGCTTCCGCCGATGCTCACTTACATTAGCGTTAACGGGGAAAGAAAATCCTTAGAGAGCACTGAATCTTTTCGCGCCTTTGTCTGACGTTTTCCTGATCTCGTATGTTGTTGAAACGCAAAGAGTTATATGAGTTTTCGCGTTTCCGGCTCGATGTTTCCGAGCGGCTTTTGCTGCGCGGGGAAAAGCGTGTGCCGCTCGCCGACAAGGCTTTTGAGACGCTCTGCATTCTCGTCCGGCGCAGTGGCGAACTCGTCGCCAAGGACGAACTGATCAGCGAGGTCTGGGCGGACGTTATTGTCGAGGAGAACAATCTTGATCAAAAGATCTCGATGCTTCGGCACGCGCTTGGCGAACAGCGCGGGGGTAAAGGCCGGGAAAAATTCATCGAGACGGTGCGAGGCAGAGGCTATAGATTCTTGCCGGAAGTGCGGGCGATCGATCCCGAAGCTGCGGAATCCGATGTGCACACCTCAAAGAAGATCGAACGTGAACAACCGCCCCGGCCACTTGTGTCGAGCGAGGGTCGGCCGGCGGGCAATGTGATCGCTCTCGCGGCAAAGATTCAGGACGCAGCGCTTGATGAACGGCCTCAACGGGCGGTGGAATCGTCAGCTCAAGAACTGCGCCGCGAACCGTCGCTTGCGCCGGGCATCATCGAACGCCCTCACTCGCGCAAACGGCCATTGTGGATCGCCGCGACCGCCATTCTCGTAATATGTTCCGCCTCGATACTCGTATGGCGTTTTGCCATCGACCGGCCACAGGCCGTCACGGCGATAGATTCGATCGTCGTGATGCCGTTCGAGAACGCAGCCCGCTCCGCAGGCACGGAATATCTCGGCGAGGGAATTGCCGAGAGCGTCGTCAACAACCTTTCTCAACTGTCCGACCTGAAAGTTATATCGGGGAGTGCCGTCAGAGCCGATACCGGGCAGGCACTCGATCTGCGCTCGATCGGCTCGGACCTGAACGTCCACGCGGTGCTGAGCGGCAGCATCAAGCAGATCGGCGGCCAGCTTGTCATCAACGCGCGCCTTGACGATGCCCGTGACAGCCATCGCATCTGGGGTGAGCAATATGTTGGCAGCATCACGGATATCTTTGACATGCAGAGCGATATCGCACGAAAGGTATCGAGCAATTTGCACAGTAAGTTAGCCGCCGCCGACTCGCCTCTCATTGTGCGTACCGACACGCGCAACGCCGAGGCATACCAGCTTTATCTGCAAGGCCTTTATCATTGGAACAAGCGAACGGCGCCGGACATCCGCCGAAGCGCCGAACTTTTTCAGCAAGCGATCGACCAAGATCCTTCCTATGCAAAGGCGTATGCCTGGCTCGGCTTTGCCTATCTTGTGCTGCCTAGTTACACGAAAAAGCTTACGCCCGATGAGTTGAAGGACGTCTTACAGAAGCGGTACGCCGCGACACAGCGGGCACAGGAACTCGATAGTTCTCTCGCCGAAGTACACGCTCTTCTCGCGGCAAAGCACGAGGATGCATTCGAGTTTTCCGCTGCCGAGGCCGAATACCGCAAGACGTTCGAACTGAATCCGAACCTCGCGATGGCGCGCAGCGGCTATTCGCTATTTCTTTCTTGGCAGGGCAGGTCTGAAGAAGCGATGGCCGAGATCAACAAGGCCCGAGAGCTAGAGCCGTTCTCACCGAGCATCGCTTTTAATGTCGGATGTCGATTTGCCGACGCCCGGCGCTTTGACGACGCGATCGCGCAATACAAGCGTGTGCTCGAAACCGAGCCGAACCATCCGCTGACCCACCTTGTCCTCGCGCAGGCGTACGATCGAACGGCTCGTTACGGGGAAGCGATCGAGGAATATCGCGTTGCCGATGTGCTTCTCGAAAAAGCGTCGGCAAATGATGCGTCGGAGCGGGCGATCGCACTGACCGCTGCCTTAAAGCGTGACGGAGCAAACGGCTATTGGCAACAACGTCTTGTGTTTGGTGAGCAGGATCTGAACAAGAAGGTCGGTTCGGCCTACGATATCGCGGTGATCTACGCAAGGCTCGGTCAACGCGAGCGAGCTTTCGACTACCTTGAGCGATCTTTCGCCGCCCGCGAATTCGACATCGCGTGGTGCAAGATCGAACCGGCTTTCGACGGCCTGAAGTCTGACCCGCGATTCTCCGATCTGCTCCGTCGTATCGGCCTATCATCTTCGGCGTAAGCTAACGTTGATCTTGCCGGCAACTTTTTTTGCATTTTGCGGCCGAAGATCACCTCCGACGAAATGCACCGTAAGGTGCAAAATGGTATATTCATAGTTTATGGAAGTCGCATTTACCCAGACACTTAGCTTTGACCCCGATACTTTTGAATACGAAACCGTCGATTCGCAGAACGGCAACGCGTCGGTAATCAGGTTTCCCGTTGACTCGAAACGCGTGAGCCCTGGCGACATCGTGGTCGTCGTAAAAAAGGAAGACATTTTTTTTCACGGAATGATCGGCAAGATCGAGGGCGATTACGCGTACGCGTCCGACCTGAAAGGCTCGCTACTTCCCGCAGGCGTGCAATAGGTTACGAGCATTGGCCTTCTGGGACCTTTGCCGTTCGAGTATGACTTTTTCGGGGGCAGTAGCTCAGCTGGGAGAGCGCAGCGTTCGCAATGCTGAGGTCAGGGGTTCGATCCCCCTCTGCTCCACCAAGATCTCTCTTCAAACCGCCTGCGCGAGATGGCACAGGTCTCAAGGCCTTAGTCGCAGATTATCCCTTCTTTGGCCGTTCGTTGGCTTTCAGCACTCGTTTTCTGAGACGGATCGTCTTAGGAGTAACCTCGATAAGTTCGTCGTCGGCAATGAACTCGAGAGCGCGTTCGAGCGACATATCTCGAACGGGTACGAGCCTCATTGCCTCGTCTGCCGAGGTCGTACGCATATTCGAGAGCTTCTTTTCTTTGATGGCGTTCACATCAAGATCGACGCTGCGGGCGTTCTCGCCGATGATCATTCCCTCATAAACCTTGACCTGCGGTTTTACAAAGAGCATACCGCGTTCCTGCAGGTTGTAGAGTGCATAGGTGTTCGTCTCGCCCATACGATCGGCGACGAGCGAGCCCGTCTGTCGCGAACGCATCTCGCCCTGCCATTTGTCGAATCGCAGGAACAGCGTGTTGAGAAGGCCCGTGCCTTTAGTTTCCGTTAGGAATTCGCCGCGAAATCCGATAAGACCGCGCGAAGGCGTTTCGAACTCAAGACGCACGCGGCCCGAACCGTTGTTGATCATCTTCATCATCTGGCCTTTGCGGCGGCCCATCGCCTCGGTTACTACGCCGATGAATTCTTCGGGGACGTCAATGACGACGAGTTCGATCGGCTCGAGCAGTTCGCCGGTCTCTTCATCGCGGCGAGTAACGACCTCAGGCTTTGAGACCTGAACCTCGTAACCCTCGCGACGCATCATCTCAATAAGAATTGCGAGCTGCAATTCGCCGCGTCCCGAAACCTTGAACTGCTCCGCGGCTTCCGTCTCCGTTACACGCAATGCGACGTTTCCGAGAAGTTCGCGATCAAGGCGCTCTTTGATCTGCCGGGAAGTAACGAACTTGCCTTCGAGGCCGGAGAACGGCGATGTGTTCACGCCGAAGATCATCGAGATCGTCGGTTCATCGACCGCGATCACGGGCAAAGGCTTCGGATTTTCCGGCAGCGTGATGGTTTCGCCGATCTCGACGTCGTCAAAGCCTGCAAGGGCTACGATCTCGCCGACTCCGGCCTCTGTGACGGGGACGCGCTCAAGGCCTTCGAACGCAAAAAGCTCTTTGACTCCTCGCGGGCGGCTGAGCGAAGAGTCGCGTTTCGAGACGACAACTTCCTGATTCTTCGCAATCTTGCCCGAGAAAATGCGGCCGATCGCGAGGCGTCCGACGAACGGATTGTAATCGATGTTCGCAACGAGAAGTTGCAGCGAATCGTCGCGTAGCGGCTTTGGCGCCGGGATCGTTTCGATTATCTGATCAAAGAGCGGCTTAAGGGTTTTGCTCTCATCCGAGAGGTCCTTTTTCGCGACGCCGTCTCTCGAGATCGAATAAAGTATCGGGAACTCGATCTGCTCATCGTTTGCTCCGAGATCAATGAACAGGTCGTAGATCTCGTTGACGACCTCGTCAGGCCTTGCGTCTTGGCGGTCGATCTTGTTCACGCAGGCGATCGCAGGCAGATCCAATTCGAGCGCCTTCCGGAGCACAAAACGAGTCTGCGGCAAGCAGCCTTCGGCAGCATCGACCAGCAAAATGATGCCATCGACCATCTTGAGCACGCGTTCAACTTCACCGCCAAAATCAGCGTGGCCCGGCGTATCCACGATATTTATCTTGTAGTCGCCGTAGCGGACGCTCGTGTTCTTGGCCATGATCGTGATCCCGCGCTCACGTTCAAGGTCCATCGAGTCCATTACGCGCTCGACGACCGCTTCGTTGTCGCGATGCGTAACCGATTGCTGCAGCATGGCGTCAACGAGAGTGGTTTTCCCGTGATCGACGTGTGCGATGATGGCGATATTTCTGATCTTGTCGTTATTCATTGTTTAATTGGTCTTGTCAATTTATCCGAGGCTACACAAGGTCACGACCGCCGTCAAAAAGGCAATTAAGCATAATGACGGATTAGGAAAAAGGTAGTCAATGCCCGAAAACAAAAAAACTCGCGGCTGCCGTCGATCACAAAAGGGAAGAAGCCGCAGACCAATGCTGTCGAGCATCGATCTCCGGCCCCTTGCTTCAGGTCTAAAGTGGATCAGACTTTGTCGGGTTTACCGACTCGGAGGTCGTTGGTGACCTTAAAGACGCCCGGAACGCCGCTCGCAAGAACGAAGAACGTATCCTTATCGCTCTTGTTCGCGACCCAGCCTTCGAGACTCACGCGGCCGTTCTGCACAATTAGCCGAACTGACGGATTGGGTTCACGCAGCAGCCCGCCTATTACGGGTTGAGGAGCCAGCGTGCGGATCAATTGATGCCGGATGTGGTCATCGCCGGGATTGCTCGTTAGATTCTCGATGTTGTTGACAACGCTTGTTACGCCGGGCAGTTTTGAGACCGCTGTCTTGGCGAGCGACGTCGTCCCGAGCGAGAGCACTTTTCCCGATAAGGTGACGGCACCGTTATCTGTGAGGGCGAACGAGATATGGTCGAAAACGCCGTAATTCGGCAGATTTTCGATCGTCTTCATGATCTTCTTCTCGAGCATCGCGGTCGAATTGGCCGGTGCCTTTGAATTGTCCTGAGCAGATGTGATGCTTGCGAACGCAAAAAGCGACGCAATGGTTAGAAATAATATTGGTTTAGAAAGCTTCATGATTTTTCACCTCCTCTCCTTGAAGCGTTCAAGGGAGAACGGGACGCTTGCGGGGAAGTTCATCTATACGACGCTTCGAAGACGGAAAACGTGGCTTTCAATTGAAAAATATTTTTTAGCGTGTTTGCCGAATAGCCTCAAAAAGGACGATCCCGACGCTTGTCGCCAGGTTCAAGCTACGCACGTTCGGGTTCGCCATCGGGATCTTCAGGGAAGTTTCGGGGCTTGCATTGAGAATGGCTTCGGGCAGGCCGCGGGTCTCAGGCCCGAAGACAAGGCAGTCGCTTTCGCGGTATTCGAAGTCGTAACAGCTGGTCGGGACTTTTGTCGAAAGATAGACGAAACGAGAGTCCCGAAGCGACATTCTCAACTCGTCCAGATCGATGTGTCTGTGAAGCTCGACGTATTGCCAATAGTCGAGCCCCGAACGCTTCAGCGTGCGGTCGTCCATTCGGAAGCCCGTTACGCCGACGATATGCAGCGGTGTGTTCGTCGCAGCGCAGAGGCGGGCGATGTTGCCGGTATTCGGCGGAATTTCCGGTTCGTATAGGGCGATATGCATCGTATTCGGCTCTCGGAATTCTACCAGAGAAGACGCAGTCCTAGCTTTTGCGAACACTCTCCTGCATCTTTTTCGCCTTAGGTTTCATCAATATGTCGAGGAACGCGATCGCTTGCGGCCTTGTCTCGAATAAAGAATCAGCTTGATATTGTGCTACAATCCGCATTTCGGAATTTCAACAAGGGTATTGTTTTCACCGTAACAGATCCGGTGCATCGAATGAGAATCAGAGCCTTAATTTTACTTTTTGCTGTTTTGTCGCTTTCATCCATCGTCGGCTTCGGCCAGACGGCACAGCCGAGCCCGACTCCGACACCCGCCGTCGATGAACCGGCAAAGCCCTCTCCGACGCCGGATCTAAAGGCGATATCGAACAAACCGGTTACGGCCGACGGAGTGGTTGAGACCGCGATCTTCATCTACGGACTTGGCGGCGGACGGCCAAGGCTTGATCAGATCCGAAAGACGACGATCGAGAAAGGGTTTACAAAGCACACAGGCGCCGACGGAAAGGTTCAGCAGGGCGATTATGAGACCTCGATCGTTCGGGCACCCGACTTGTTCTCGGAAAAGATCCGTATGGATCGAAGTTTTGCCGACGCACGATACTCTCTGATCTGGTCCGAAGGAAAGACGACGGGCGTCTATAATACGACGTTCTTTACGCCGGACGATACGGTCATAAAAGGGTTCGAGGATGGGATATTTCGCGGCATCGAAGGCCTTCTCAGATACAAAGAGAATGGCTCGACCCTCGAACTTGGCGGCCGTGAGAAAGACCTCGGCGTCGAGTTCTTCCTCATCGATCTGACGGACAAGACCGGCCGGAAGACGCGTTACTACGTCTCGGTGAAATCCTTTCAGGTGAAGATGCTGACCTACGAGCACAACGGCATCAAGTACAAACGGAAATTCTACGACTACAACTATGTGCAGGGAACGCTCGTCCCGTCGCACTCGGTGCTCTACGCCGACGGCAAGATCGTTGAGGACACGCAGATCAAGTCGATCTCGTTCGGCCAGCAAGTGAATTCCGACCTATTTAGGACGAATTAGCCTAAGTTTTGCAACCTTTCGATCTGTTCCTCGTGCTTTCTTCCCGATGACGGCCGGGCATCCTGCCGCCATATTACAGGAGGAACAATGAAGATCAGAACATCCCTTTTTAGGCCGCTCGCAGTCTGCGTCGCGGCCATTCTCATATCGGCTGCGGCATTTGCCCAGGAACCCACCGACCGCGGACGGCAAAGTTTCGATTTTGTGCTGACGCTAGTCGAAGGCTCGTCTGCGTCAAGTGCCGGAAGCGATTTCCCTGCCGACTGGAAGACGATCGAGAAAACGCTTCGTCCTATATCGCCGGCCAAGGCATTTCGGCCGATCGGGACTTTTCAAGCAAGAGGAGGAACTGACGGTTCGGTATATTATGAGGGGATTTGGATCGAGAGAGGCACGCAGATCGGTCGATTTGCGAAGGTGCAGTGGAATGTCGCATCGATAGCCGCCCAAGAAAGCTACATTACATCAAAGATCGTAAACTTCTCGCTCCAGATACCGGCCGTTATCAACGTTCAGCAACCGGAGAAGTCCCGCGATGACCAAACCTTTAAGCTTTTCTTAAACGGTGTCGGCCTCCCCGTCGGTGTTCCAACGGTTCTTGGCACGCTCAATATCGACGGCGGGTCGGCCCCGGTATATATTGTGCTGACGGTTCGCACCACTCAACGCTAGACCGGCGGGCTTTTCCCCTAGGTTTTCGCAACAAAGCGGCCGCTAGGGCGTGAGTTCTTTCAGCAGGCCGCTTTTGTTCGGGCGGTATATGGCTTAAATTGTATGGATGCATGGCACACGACGCGTTTCATTTCCCGACAAAGGAGGGCTTTACCTTCCAAATGCCTGAGGAAAAGCGTTCTGACCACGAACTCATCGAAGCCACAAAGAATGGCGACGAATCTGCATTCACTGAGATCGTTTCGCGGTACAAGAGTCCGATCACGAACTATCTTTACCGCTTTCTCAACGATTATGAGGAGGCTGTGGATATCGCGCAAGAGACCTTTGTCCGAGTCTATTTTGCGATTGACCGCTATCATACGCAATTCGCATTCTCGACCTATATATACCGCATCGCGACAAATCTCGCGATCAGCGAGATAAGGCGGCGAAAGCGGCGGCGTCTATTCTCGATCTCGGGAATATTCGCAGGAGACAAAGAGGAACCCACGGAGTTCGAGATCCCGGATGAGCGAAGATTGCCGGACGACGAACTCCTTGAAAACGAAAGAGATACGCAGATCGCAAAGGCGATCGCCGCCTTGCCGGAAAAGTATCGGATCCCGATCATCCTTCGCGATGTCGAGGGCCGAACTTACGAGGAAGTTTCGGCGGTAATGGATCTCGGATTGGGCACGACAAAGTCGCGTATCAGCCGCGGACGGGCACTTTTGAAAGAGAAGCTGCAGGAATATTTGCAATAGCAGAGTAATGGTTAAAAAGGCCGATAATACAGATCTTGAACTTGCCGACGCAGACTTGGTGAGCTTGCTTGGTGCGATGCCGAAGGTGTCCGCGCCGAATGATTTCGAGTTTCGCGTCTCGGCTCGGATCGCGTCCGCACGCACCTCGGCAAAGCCTCGCGGATTTTTCGGTGCGTTGAGGATCGCCGTCCCTGCAGCGGCATTGTTGGCCGTAACGGGAACGGTCTTGATCCTGAATCCTTACTGGTCTGAATCCGGAGCCGTTGCAACGCCCGTCGATGTTGCGGTTGCTGAGAAGCCCGTTGATAGCCCTGCGTCCGTGCCTCGTCCGCCGGTCGAGATCCCGTCAACGACGTTCGCCTCGAACGGCCCTTCGACCGAGTCGCCCAAGCGTGTGCCGTTGAACGATCAGCTTGTCGCATCGCGTCCGAGCGGACCTTCGAATGAGGAAACCGGCGGAACATCCTTCGTAGAGTCCGGCACGCA
>DAORTR010000075.1:0-12783 GCA_035432765.1 Pyrinomonadaceae bacterium | reverse complement strand
AACCGAGCGAAAGTACCTCTCAACCGAGCAAAAGTGTCTTTCAACTGAAACGAAAGTACCTCTCAACCGACTTTTAGAGACTGAAAATCGACATCACAGTGGTTGCGGACGGCCAAAATGTGTGTAAAATCGTTCGCTAGCTAACTTAAACCTCACGCAATCTTAAAAAACTGATCTATGGAGGCCACTCAACTATGAATGACAACGACAGACGACGCCTTGAGATGTTCGTACGCGTCAACAAATTCGGCGTGGACAACGCCGCGGACTTCCCAACCGGCACGGTGGCACATACGCTTTTCGCGTCGCTTGACACCATTACGGCTCAAGTCGAAACCGACAGCACCGACCAGCAGTCCGGCTTTAGCGAGGCCGCTCAGCAGTACGAGGTCAAAGGCACCGCCCGCGAAGACCTTCGCGACGCAATGGGGCAGATCTCTCGAACGGCGCGTTCGATGGAATACGCCTTCGACGGCATCTGGAATAAGTTCAAGTGGAATCGCGGCTTGAATGACGAGAACCTTCTCGCCAAGGCCCGTGCGTTCGTGATCGAGGCAACACCGTATCAAACCGACTTCATCGCATACGGAATGCCGCCGACCTTCATCACGGAGCTTACCACGCTCGCCAACGCTCTCGACGCATCGTTCACATCCACCGCCGGCGCCGTCGCTGAACACGTCGCGGCCACCGCAGCGTCCGCTGCCAGCGTCAGTTCCGGTATGGATATCGTCCGGCAGCTTACCGGCATCGTAAAAAATAAATATTTTAACAACCCCGGCCTTCTCGCTGCGTGGGTCTCGGCGTCGCACGTCGAAAAACCACCCAAGAAAAAGCCCGAACCGCCAACACCATAGGCGCGATACTCGAACCATCACAACCCGGCGGCGCCTAACCCACGCCGCCAAATATTCAACAGTTTTCAACGGAAGTGAACCAAGTGACCATTAGCAACCGACAACTTACGACTTGGACCAATCAAGGGGCGACGACAACCGCCGCTAATACGCATCACCAGATCCGTGACGTCCTACGGGGTGCTTGTCCTCCCACGGGGATCCCGTTCACAACATATTTGCAAGGTTCATACCGGAACAATACGAACATTCGGGGCGACAGCGATGTAGATATTGTTGTTGAATTCAATCAGGTGGTCGTTCATCCTGATGCGGTAGAGCAGGAAGTCGTCGCGTTCCTCCAAGATTGCCGAAAGCTTGTCGATGTGATCCTTGTTTCGCGGTACGGACGGCATACCGTTGACAACTCACGACCGAACGCGCTCAAGGTCGTCGCCGACAACCATCGGAACAGGCTTTGGGCGGACGTTGTAGTTTGTGCAACCTACGCACCGTCGCTCTTAGCCTCGGACGACTCTCGCGGCATCATCTTTCAAAACCAAAAGACCGGCCAGCGGATAATAAACCATCCGAAGCGCCATTATGATAATGGGGCGGCCAAAAATGATCGGTGCAACCGGCGGTTCAAGCCGGCCGTTCGCATGTTTAAGAATGCACGAACATCGATGTGCGACTCTAACCACGAACTTCTGAAGACCTTCACGTCCTACGGAGTTGAGTGTCTGCTATACAATGTACCCGATCTATTTTTCGTCGCTGACACCTGGCAAGATGTCTTCACGAAGGTTGTAGATTTTCTATCGTACACGCTGCGGACGGACAACGCCTCGCGGTTTACTACGGTGAGCGGGAAGCATTGTCTCTTCGGCGCTCAACCCTACCAATGGAATATTCAAGACGCACAAAACCTTGTTGCGAACTATAACCTGTTTTGGAAATACTGGTATGGATGACAAGCACGACCCATTCAATATACTTTCACTCGACGGCGGCGGGTCAAAGGGCATCTACACGCTTGGCGTTCTCTCCGAACTAGAGCAAAAATTCGGCGTACGCCTTTGCGATCGCTTCGATTTGATCTACGGAACAAGCACGGGAGCAATAATCGGCGCAATGTTGGCGCTCGGCAAGTCGGTTGAGGAAATTCGCGAGATATACTTCAAAATAATTCCCGCCGTAATGCCCCTGTTGCTCAAGAAACGCCGTGGAATGGCTCTTAAGAAGCATGCACACGAAATTTTTGAGAGGAAGACATTTCGCGATTTCGAAACCGGTGTGGGAATTGTCGCTATGGATTACGACTCTGCAAGGCCGATGGTATTCAAGTCAGATGTGCGATGGGCACACGGAAGTCGCGCGTCGTTCAACCCTGGATTTGGTTGCACGATCGCCGATGCGGTTCTTGCCTCTAGTGCAGCTTATCCAATACTTCCAAAGGTAATCCTAAAGATACCGAATCAAGGCTGGAGGACCTTCCTTGACGGTGGGGTTATTGCCAACAATCCGATGCTTCTAGCTATTGCGGATGCAATTAATGCGAACGGACGCAAGCTGGAGGAAATTCGAGTTCTCAGCCTAGGTACCGGAATGTTTCCTGAACGACCGCTTTATCGTTTGGAGCCAGTGGTTGGTAGGTTCGGTCTTATCCGACTGACCACAAAGCTAATAGTAGCCAGTACGAACACAGTAGAAGGCCTCAGCCGCATACTTTTTCCCAATACGCGCATCTTGCGAATCAACGAAGCGTTCGGCGAAGCCGAATTTCGAACCAATATGCGTGAGCACCGAATCGACGTTTTAGAAACCCTCTACGGTCTTGGACGACGCTCATTCGGGAAGTTCGAGCGAGAGATTGATGACTTCTTTTAGATGTAACGGAATCCGTTACGACAAATCATGCGGTTTCCTCGTCGGAAAGCTAATATAGAGATCCGACCTAGGTAAGACGGCACACGATTTTATGGAATGGATATTTGACCCGAATATTTGGATAGCGTTTTTGACGTTGTCGCTGCTTGAGCTGGTGCTGGGCATCGACAACATCATATTTATTTCGATCCTTTCGGGCAGACTGCCTGAAAAGGATCAGCCGCGTGCGCGCTTTATCGGGCTTTCGCTGGCGCTCGTGATGCGAGTGATACTGCTCTTCTCGCTTTCGTGGGTGATGAGCCTGACGACGCCGCTCTTTACGGTCTTCGGAAACTCGCTCTCAGGCCGCGATCTGATCTTGGTGGTCGGCGGGCTATTTTTGCTCTTTAAGAGTACGCACGAGATACACTCGGCGCTCGAAGGCGACGATGGCGGGTCCTCGCGAACGGTCTATGCCGGCTTCTCCGCCGTCATAATTCAGATCACGCTGCTCGACATCGTCTTCTCGCTCGATTCGGTCATCACGGCGATCGGTATGGTCAACAATGTCTGGGTGATGATCGCCGCCGTCGTAGTCTCGATCGTCGCGATGATGCTCTTTGCAAGCTCGATCGGCGCGTTCGTTCAACGACATCCGACGATCAAGATGCTCGCGCTATCGTTCCTTCTGATGATCGGATTTTCGCTCATCGTCGAAGGACTCGAATACCACATCCCGAAAGGCTATATTTACTTTGCGATGGCATTCTCCGTTATGGTGGAATTCCTGAACATCCGCCTCAGGAAGAAGAGCGACAAGGTGCATCTGCACAGCGAATTTTCCGAGGCTGATGAAACAAAAGCGATCCAAGGCGAGGCATAGATGATGATGCGGCACAAACTTTTATACCTAAGTTTTCTACTTCTTTTGATTGGCGTCGGTCGAGCCGCCGCTCAGAGCAGCTGGGCGGGCGGCGATCTTCGCAACTTCACATACGAACCGAGCTGCGCATCCGAGGATTCGGCAAAGCCCGTAACCGTTAAAGACGGCGAGTATTCGTACGAAAAACAAGAAGACGGGTACATCGACCATTTCTATTTCAAAGTCTTTGACGTGATATACGGCGACCTCACCGGTGACGGCAAAGCCGAGGCGGTCGCTCTCACTGTCTGCAACACAGGTGGTACAGGCAACTTTACGGAAGGCTTTATCTTCGGCGTTCAAAACGGAAGGACCGTGCAGCTCGCAATTCTCCCGGGCGGTGATCGAGCTTACGGCGGTATCCGAAAAGTTTGGATCGAGACGGGCCGTCTTGTCGTCGAAACCAACGACCCTGGCGAACTCGGCGGCGCATGCTGCCCCACCGAGATCATCACCTCGACCTACAAGCTCGCGGGCAAAACGCTCAACGAGGTAGTCGCCTCTACAAAGCGCGCGATCTATCCGTCGCGCCGAGTAGCGTTCGCGAAGGGAAAGTCTGAGGCGGTCATAAAGCTAACCGTGCGAGGCGACGAAGGCGCCGAACTCGTCGTGCGTGCGAACAAAGGCCAGACGATGACCGTCACCACGGACAACAAATCGGTTGAGACAAATTTCGACAGCGAATCGAAAATGACCTCGCTCGACAATGGATTCCGTGCAGTGCTGGCAGACTCGGGTGACCAAAAGATTCGCCTCGACAATCAGCTATCGAGCGTAGTAACCGTCACCATCAAAATCACCGTGAACTAGCTCGTTCGAGTTGCGAGGAGAATTCCGCCGGCATCGCAGCCGTGAATTCCATTATCCGCGAATGATCCGCCGGATGCCGCACCGCAAGCTTTTGCGCGTGCAGATAGAGGCGGTCGCAGTCACCGCCGCCGCGCATTGCGTCGCCCAAGATCGGATGACCGATGTGTTCGAGATGGATGCGAAGCTGATTCGTACGTCCCGTAACAGGTTCGAGTTCGAGTAGCGAGCTGCCGGCGAATCGTTCAAGCACTTTGTATCGCGAGAGTGCCGCCTTGCCGTCTACCATCACCTTCCAAATCTTCGCGTCTGCATCACGCCCGATCGGTGCATCGATCTCACCGCTGTCAACATTTGGTTCACCAGCAACGATCGCAAGATAGCGTTTTTCAGCCTGTTTGCGCATAAACGCGCGCGTCAGATTCCGATGCGCAAGCTTTGTTTTCGCAACGACGATGACGCCGGACGTGTCCTTATCCAAACGGTGCGGAAGGCCCGGCCGTATCGCAGGGTTCGTCAGAGTTACTTCGTGTTGATTCAAATAGTATGCGAGACCGTTGAGCAGTGTACCTCGATTCTCGCGGTGTGACGGATGGACGAGGATCCCGACCGGCTTGTTAAGAGCGATCAGATGTTCGTCTTCGTAAATAATGTCGAGCGGCATCTCCTCGGGCAGCATAGCTGTCTCGCGATTCGCGTCAACGACGATCTCGACGAGGTCGTTCGGCAGGAGGCGTCGGCCGATATTCTCCCAACGGCCGTTCACTTCGCAGAGCTCTCGGTTTACGATCTCGCGAAGATACATTTTGCTCAAACGCGAGAAATGCGCGAGCAAAAAGTCCTCGAGTCGCATCTTTCGTGCGGCTTCGGGAACCACAATGATATGGCGAGTCTCCACTTAAATAGTTTGCATACTCATCGTCGAACTTGCAAAGCTCGACCTTTTCCTACATTTTTGTATTGTTTTGAAAGAAAGAACGCTCGACATTGCGGAGGCATTTGCACGGATAACGTCTGAGGCGACCGGTCCGCGCGACGCCTCTAAACGCGTCATCGACGAGCTATGCCATTCTGCCGACTCACTTTACGGGTTCGTGATGCGGGAAGATCAGAACGTGTCCGACGGATACGCTATCCTGTCGGCAGCGGGTCTCGATGCCGCGACATACCGCAGGCTCGAACAACGCGCTGCATCGACCGCGTTGATGCGTGTTTTCGATCTTAAAGAGGTTGTTTGCCTCCTGGTCAACGATGAACCAAGCCTCGACTTTCTCGCTATTTCCGGGAAAAGCGTCGAACTGATCGTCGCTCCGATCGATATCCGCGAAGCCCAAACGGGCTGCGTCGCGGTCGCTTTCGACAAGCGAAAGCTCAACGGTCATCCCGAAGCCGTTGGGCTTGTTCGACTTGCCGTATTGACGGTCGCGCAAGCGATCCGAGTTGACGACATTCGGCGAAATTCGACAGATCAGGCGAGCGAAGATGAAGCCGCCGCTCAGCTTGCTTTGAAAGAAGAACACGACGTCTCAAAGATCGTCGGAAACTCCGGCGCGATGCGGCAAGTTGCGGGCCAAGTTCGGCAGATCGCAAGATCGAACGCCGCCGTTCTCCTTCGCGGCGAACGCGGAACGGGAAAGGAAATGCTCGCTTTCGCGATACATTACTCGAGCCTTCGCGCCAGACGAGAATTTCGCAAAGTGAATTGTGCGGGCATGCCGGGATCGCTTCTCGAAGCGGAACTTTTTGGCGTTGAGTCGCAGTCGCCGAAACTTGGAGCCGTCGAGCAGGCGAAGTTCGGCACGCTCTTTATCGACGAGATCGCCGAAACCCCCGTAGAAATTCAGATGCGCCTGTTGCGGCTCATTCGAGACAGCCGCTTCGAACGCGTCAACGGTACGGACCCGATACGTGCAAACCTTCGCTTTATCTATTCGACCGCCGCAGATCTTGAGCGGCTTGCCGCCGAAGGCAAGTTCAGTAAAGAACTTTTGTACAGAATAAATGCGTTTACAATATTCACTCCGCCGCTTCGTGATCGGAAGGCAGACATTCTTCTCCTGTCGGAGCATTTCATCGAGAAATATTCTCGAAAGCACAGGCAGAAGGTCGCAAGGATCTCGACAGCCGCGATCGATATGCTCGCGAAATACCACTTCCCGGGAAATGTCCGCGAGCTTGAGAATGTCATCGAGCGCGCGGTAATGGTTTGCGACGGGGGCGTCATTCACGCCCGGCACTTGCCTGCGACGCTTCAGACCGCAGAAGAGACGGCTACGAGGCCGGCCTCAACGCTCGACGCTGCGGTCGCGGCATTCGAACGCGACATTATTGACGATGCGTTAAAATCTTCGAGAGGAAACATCGCGAAAGCCGCACGCGATCTTGGCACGACCGAACGGATCTTGGGTTACAAGATCAAGAACGCCGGTATCGAGCCGCGGCGGTACAAATAATGTTCAGCGAAGACCAGATCATTTCAGAATTGCCCGACGCGGATGCCGCACGCCGGTTCCGTGACGCCTTGCCGCCGAAGATCGCAGCTCGTCTTCGGCGGGATGAAGGGCTATATTCGGACGTGCTCACGCTTGCCGCATACTCGCCGCTGCT
Organism: Pyrinomonadaceae bacterium; assembly: GCA_035432765.1. Taxonomy (GTDB): domain Bacteria; phylum Acidobacteriota; class Blastocatellia; order Pyrinomonadales; family Pyrinomonadaceae; genus OLB17. Next base: position 5,742 of record DAORTR010000075.1, on the reverse strand, counting down.
CTCAACAACGTTGATCCAGAACGAAGAATATTTCGCGAGGCTCGGCCGACAGCGTCTCACGATGGGCGGCCGAACGAAAGAAGAACTTCTCGAATCACTCGGCAGATTTTCGCTTACGAATTCGACGCTCGATCCTCAGACGCTGTTCTCGCGTTTCCGCCGACGCGAACTCATACGTATCTTCCTACGCGATATTCGGCGGCTCGCAACCGTTGCCGAGATCACGGACGAGATCTCAAGCCTTGCGGACGCGATCCTCGAAGCGGCGTTGGTCGAATCCCGTCGCGAAATGGACAAGCGGTATGGCCAACCGCTTGAACTCGACGAAAAGCAGCGTTCGCGTGTTGCAGAAATTGCGGCCGTTGCCCTAGGCAAGCTCGGATCGCTCGAGCTGAATTACGCGAGCGATGTCGATCTGCTCTTCATCTATTCATCCGATGGAATGACCGCAGGAGGAGCGAGAGAGTCGATAACGAACCGCGAGTATTTCACAAAGCTTGCTCAGCACATCATCAAACTCGTCGGCGAAGGTAAAGGTGAAGGGGCGGCCTATCGCGTCGATATGCGCTTACGTCCGAACGGTTCGCTCGGCGCACTTTCGCTGTCGCTAAAGGATACGGTCGAATATTACAAAAAAGCGGCGCGGCCTTGGGAGCGGCAAATGCTTATACGCTCGCGCATTTCTGCAGGCGATCCGCACGTTTTCCGCGAATTCTGGGATAGCGCAAGCCCGCTGATCTACGACGCGAAGACCAATGTCGCAAATGCCCTTGCCGGAGTGCGCGCTTCGAAAGAATCGATCGACGAGATCGCAAAACGAAAGAATGTATTGGACGTAAAACTCTCACCCGGCGGCATTCGCGAGATCGAATTTATAGCGCAGGCCTTGCAGCTTGCGCACGGCGGCCGCGACAAATGGCTCCGCAGCCCGCACACGCTGATCGCTCTATCGAGGCTTGCAGATCGTGAACTAATTTCCCCGGTTGAAAGGGCAGAACTTTCTAAGGCATACGATCTTCTACGCAGGACAGAGCACATTCTGCAGATGGAGAATGGTCTGCAGACACACGCGATACCGACCGACGCCGCGAAGCGTGAGCTTCTTGCGAAACGCGTACAGTTTGCGACGGGAGCAAACATCGAGAAGGATCTTGAGCGTTCTATGAAGAAGGTTAGAAAGATCTACGAACGCGTATTCACTTCCGACGCCCCCATCGAAAGCCCCAGGAACGCACCGGGCACTCTTAGCCCAAATGAGCGCAGTGAACCGCCGGCTTCGAATCTTGCTGCGATCTCGCCGCCGTTCGCTGCGGTGCTTGCCAACGCGCCGAAGCTTGCCGAACGCGTCGAGCAATATCGAGATTCGATCGAGACGCTAGATCTGCGTGCCAAGATATTCGATGCACTCGCAGAAGCCAAAGACTTTCGCAGCCGGCTCGATGTACTTAGACACGAATGGACAACGATCTACACGGCTATCGGGCTCGCAGACCTGTTCGAGGAGATCTCTGTTGATCGTTCGAAAGCATTGCAGACGATCCTTGCAGAGGTAAGTCTTGATGCGGCAATGCACGTCGTCCGGCAGGAGATCAAGGAGGGCAACCCGACGATCGCCGTGCTGGCCCTCGGAAAACTCGGCGGCCAACGCCTGGATTTTGGTTCCGATCTCGACATCATACTTTCATATACGGCCGATCCAGCCGCAAAACCCGAAACCCAGCAGGAGTACTTCTCCCGTGCGGCAGAACTTTTTATCAATTCCCTTTCGTCAATGACGCGTGCCGGCAGTTTGTATCGAGTTGACCTACGACTGCGTCCTTTCGGGTCGAAGGGTTTGAGTATCATTTCATCTTCGGCATTTATCGACTATCTGCGGACGAAGGCAGCCGTTTGGGAGTTGCTTGCGTTCGTAAAAGCTCGCGGCATTACGAACGGCAGTCATCTCGATGTCGCAGGCGCACGAGAACTCGAAGCTCAGATCCGCGAGATCGTCTATTCGCGAGCCGCTGCGACGCCAAGCGACGAACTGCGTGAAAGTACGCTGTCTGTTCGCGAAGCCCTTCGGCAGCGAAAAGCGACGGCGCGCTCCGGGATCGTCGATATCAAATACGGCGAAGGCGGAATGCTTGATATCTATTTTGCGATGCGTTTTCTGCAATTGCGTGACGGCGTATTGGATGATGCGAAAGATCGCTCAACGCCGAACACTTTAAACCGGCTTCTCGATTCAGGTTCGATCTCAGTGGAGAATTTCGACGTACTGCTCAACGGGCATAAATTCCTCTCGACTGTCGATCATGCTATCAGGCTTTGTGTCGGCCGATCGACGCGCCTTCCTGTTGCGGATTCGTCGGCAATGGAGCGGATCATAGATCGCTTGAAATTCCCTTCGACAGGACGCGTTCTAGAAGAACTCACGATACATCGTCTCGCGATCCGCGAAGCGTACGAAGCGATATTAAGGTAACTCCTGCTCCGAACATCGAGTATAATCTCGGTTTATGGTTCGGTTGTTCGGCTTTCTTATTGCCTTAATTCTCTTCGCCTCAGTGGTCGCGGCTCAGTCCCGCCACAAAAAGCTGTATTCGGAAAGCGTCTCACGTTATGACGTGGCCGTCCCAAAGGAAGACAATCAGGTCGCAGACAATAAACCGAGTGACCTTGACGTCATCCGTGTCGAAACCGACCTAGTCACGATCCCTGTAAAAGTTGCGACGAAGAATGGCCGTGCGGTGCCGGATATTCGACGCGAAGAATTTCGAGTTTTTGAGAACGGCGAACAACAGGAGATCGCGTACTTCAATTCCGACGACGCGCCATTCTCGGTCGCTTTGCTGCTCGATATGAGTTACTCAACGGTCTTCAAGCTACAGGATATCCAGAATGCCGCAAAGCAGTTTATCAACGAACTCAAACCTAATGACCGTGTGATGATCGTCGCATTCGCAGAAAAGGCGAGAGTGCTATGCGAACTTACCGACAACCGAACGGCGCTTCGATATGCGATCGAAGCTGCGAAGATCGAGAGCGGCACATCGCTTTACGACACGATGGACGATGTATTGAATCATCGTCTCGCGAACGCATCCGGCCGGAAGGCGATCGTGCTGCTTACTGACGGCGTTGATACGACGAGTAAGAAGGCGGACTTCAAGGGCGTTCTCGCTGATCTGACCGAATCCAACGTTATCGTCTATCCGATCCGCTACAGTACTTTCGACGACGTGCAAAAGAGCCGACGGAACGACGCCGAGGTACGTTACGACGACGATGATCGACCCTACGTTGTCGAGACCGCTCCCGCAAAGGGCGAAAGAACTGAGGACTATGCCCGCGCCGACGAATTTATGAATGAGACGGCAGATCGTACGGGCGGCGCCGTTCAGCGTGTCTCTTCGCGGACGAATCTTGCAGCAGCCTTCTCCCGCATCGCCGACGAACTTCGCAAAACGTACAGCTTAGGGTATTATCCTACAGGCAATCGCTTGCCCGGATCGCGAAACTATATTCGCGTGCGGGTTTACCGGCCGGATCTGGTAATTCGGGCGAGAGAAACATATCTAAAACCGGCTCTTCGGAGCACTAATTAACATCCCTGACCATGAGGAGATTTGGAATGAAAACTCTATTCTCGGTGCTCGCGCTGACAGCTCTTTTGAGTTTCGCCGCGATCAGCACCTTCGCACAAGAAAAACTAACGAACGCAGAGGTGATCTCGCTGACGAAAGCGGGCCTCGCAAGTTCTGTCATCGTCGAAAAGATCAGAACATCATCGACGGATTTCGACACTTCGACCAATGGACTGATCGCATTAAAGCAAGCTGGTGTTGCCGATGATGTCGTTGCCGCAATGGTAACCGCAAAGAGCGGCGGCAGCACACAAACGCCCACGACTCCCGGCGGTTCACCGTCGGGCGATCCGAATGACCCGATGAGTAAACACGGGCACGGCGTCTACCTTTATTCGGAGGAAGGCGGCGAGAGGAAAATGACGCAGCTCCAGCCCTCTATGTCCGCACAGAATCGAACCGGTGGACAATTTACCGCATCGATCACGCCATTCGGACTCGGCAAAGTTAAAACGAAGACGAACCTTCCGGGCCGAAACGCTGCGGTTCAGATAAAGGAAACATCGCCGGTCTTTTACTTCTACCTTGACGCATCCAGCGGCGGGCTGAATACGTCGAGCGGCATTCCGTCGAGCCCGAACGAATTCACTCTCGTTCGTTTCAATCAGCGAAGCGACAATCGCGAAGTTACGATCGCGAAATCAAATTCGTGGGGCGGGAAGGGCGGCCTTTCCGACGAGTACGTCGTCGGTTTGACGGCTGAGCCGCTCGGAAATGGCGTCTTTAAGGTAACGCCGACCTCCCCGCTCAAGAAAGGCGAGTACGGATTTATGATGCTGAACTCCGGCAACTCGAACACGGCGCAAGGTGTCGGTTCGAAGTTTTTTGACTTCGGCGTGAATATGACGCCATAAACTATCGCGACATTTCGATGAGAACTTCAATAGCTCCGTTGGGAGCGGAATATTTGTAGTTCGCGGAGCACAATATTTAGAGTCGGATTACGAGAGGCCGGCGCTAAAGAATCCGCGAAGCAACATCCGGCCGCTCGTGACGGAGCTTTTGTACTGTTGAGTTTGGTATGATGTAAACTTTTCGTTTCTGATGGAGCCAACCTCAGAGTTCGTCCTAGTGCTCTAGCTTTCGTGCTTAAAAAAAGAGGCCGCTAAAAAAGCGACCTTCGTTCTTGAAACCATCCTAAACTATCTCACCGATCAACTCGCTGCAATGCTCAAGAATATGCATCGGAGGCGAAACCTCCGATGCATGATCGAAAATACTTCGAGCTGAAGGAGTTTGCGTTTCTCTCCGCATGCATTCTCAAACGCCGAAATAAATAACTTCCGAAGGAACTGACTAGAGCCAATTCTCCCGAAGCGGCGATTGTGAATAATTTGACACGCGGATTTGTCACTAGTTGATAGTGAGAAGTTGTGGACTATTTAGCTTTTTTCGCCGGAGCTTTCTTTGCTGCCGGTTTCTTAGCCGCTGGCTTTTTCGCAGCAGCCTTCTTAGCCGGTGCTGCCTTCTTTGCCGGAGCTTTCTTCGCTGCCGGTTTGGCTGCCTTCTTAGCAGTCGAAGCCTTCTTCGCAGGAGCCTTCTTTGCTGCCGGTTTCTTTGCTGCCGGTTTCTTCGCCGCCGCTTTCTTAGCCGGTGCCGAAGCCTTCTTTGCAGCAGCTTTCTTTGGAGCTGCTTTCTTAGCCGCCGGTTTCTTAGCAGCAGGTTTCTTAGCCGCCGGTTTCTTGGCGGCCGTTGCCATTTTGGCCGTCGAAGCGGTAGCTTTCACTGCCGCCTTTTTGGCCGGTTTCTTAGTTTTTTTGGTAGTTGCCATTTTATTCTCCAATGTTTTCTTTTTCCGGGATAAGTCATTACAGTCGGATCAAATTGAATTTCGAAATGCTTCGCGTATTGATATCCGCCGACCCCGAAGCGGCACGTGTCTTAGCCGGCCGCGTCGATCGCGACGGATCGCAAGGCATCGCGTTATACCTTTCTCTCCATCTGTAATCTTTCAAACCAACAGTTCGTGCAGAACTGTCGAGATTCTTTTCCACGCTCATCGTTAAGATGAGTCTTGCAAATTCTCTCGGCGACGATCCTTTCGTCTCTGTCGAGTTCCTTCCAAGTTTTCAATTTAGCAATCGAACATCGCGGACAAGTTTCTTGATGCGCT
>DAORTR010000074.1:0-12831 GCA_035432765.1 Pyrinomonadaceae bacterium | reverse complement strand
TCTCAAGGTGAAGCTCGCCCATCCCGGCGATGATCGTCTGGCCCGTTTCGTGGTCCGTTGAGACCTGGAATGACGGATCTTCCTGTGCAAGCCGATTAAGGGCGATGCCCATCTTATCTTGGTCAGCACGCGTTTTCGGTTCGACCGCAACGCGCACGACCGGATCCGGGAATTCCATTGACTCGAGAACGATCTGCTTCGTCTCGTCCGAGATCGTCTCACCGGTGGTGGCATTCTTCATACCGCCGATCGCCACGATCTCACCTGCGCTTGCGCTCTCGACATCCTCACGCTTGTTGGCATGCATAAGCATCAGGCGCCCAACGCGTTCCTTAGTGCCTTTGATCGTGTTATAGACGTATGAACCGGAATTTACAGTACCCGAATAGATACGCACGAACGCAAGTTGGCCTAGATGCTTGTCGGCCATAAGCTTGAACACGAGGCCCGCGAACGGCTCTTTGGGGTCGGCGGCACGTGACTCAACGGCGTCAGTTTTCGGATTTGTGCCCTCGACCGCAGGGATATCAAGCGGGCTCGGGAGGTAATCTACGACAGCATCAAGAAGCGTCTGAACGCCTTTATTCTTAAATGCCGAACCGGTAACGACGGGGACCAATTTGAGTTCGAGTGCACCTTTGCGAAGCGCCTTGCGGATCTCGTCTTCTGAGATATCTTCGCCTTCGAGATACTTCATCATCAGGTCGTCATCGACGCCCGCGGCAGCTTCAACAAGCTTTTCGCGCCACTCTTTTGCTGAATCGACCAATTCGGCAGGAATATCAACGGTCTCGTACTGCGCTCCCTTAGTCTCATCATTCCAGATGAGCGCTTTCATCGCGATCAGATCGACAACGCCTTTGAGGTGCTCTTCTTCGCCGATCGGGATCTGGAGCGCGACAGCGTTCGCCCCCAAACGAATCAGGATCGAGTTAAAGCTTCTTTCGAATGAAGCACCGGCACGATCGAGCTTGTTAATAAAACAAATACGCGGAACGCCGTATTTGTCAGCCTGACGCCAAACCGTCTCCGACTGCGGCTCAACGCCGGCGACACCGTCAAATACCGCAACAGCCCCATCAAGAACACGAAGCGAACGCTCGACTTCCATCGTGAAGTCCACGTGGCCCGGCGTATCAATAATGTTAACGCGATAATCGCTGCCGTTCCGCTTCCAGAAACAAGTGGTCGCAGCGGACGTGATCGTGATACCACGCTCCTGTTCCTGCTCCATCCAGTCCATCGTTGCGGTACCCTCGTGAGTTTCGCCGATCTTATGGGAAACACCGGTGTAGAAAAGCACACGCTCGGTCGTCGTGGTCTTGCCCGCGTCAATGTGGGCCATGATTCCGATGTTTCTAAATTTGTCTAATGCGATATTAGCCATTACTAAAACCTATAATGTGCGAATGCCTTATTGGCCTCGGCCATGCGGTGGACATCGTCCTTCTTCTTCAAAGCTCCGCCGCGACCGTTGGTCGAATCAAGAAGTTCGCCCACAAGACGGTCTTCCATCGTCTTTTCGCTGCGGTTGCGTGAATTCGAGACGATCCAGCGGATCGCGAGCGTATTCCGGCGGTCACGCGAGACTTCGAGCGGCACCTGATATGTCGCGCCGCCGATACGGCGTGATTTGACCTCAAGCGTCGGGGCGACCATATCCAAAGCCTTTTTGAAGACCTTGAGCGGCTCTTCGCCCGTCTTTGCTCCGATCTTTTCCATCGCGCCGTAGAAGATCTGTTCTGCCACGGACTTCTTTCCCTGCCACATCAAGCCGTTGATGAATTTCGTCACGGCGATGCTGTTGTAAATCGGGTCGGGGAGGATCTCTCTTTTTGCTGCAACTCTACGTCTTGGCATTACTTACTTAGCTCCTTTCGGCCGCTTCGCGCCGTACTTCGAACGTGCCTGATTGCGGTTTGCGACGCCGGAGGCATCGAGCGTTCCGCGAACAACGTGGTAACGCACGCCCGGAAGATCCTTTACACGGCCGCCGCGAATAAGCACGATCGAGTGCTCCTGCAGGTTGTGGCCGATACCCGGAATGTATGTCGTAACCTCGATCTGGTTCGTCAAGCGCACACGAGCCACCTTACGAAGAGCCGAATTCGGCTTTTTCGGCGTGGATGTGTAAACGCGTGTGCAAACGCCGCGTTTCTGCGGATTTGCCTGAAGCGCCGGGCTGGCAGTCTTGTACTGCACCCTTTGGCGTCCCTTTCGAACTAGTTGGTTAATTGTAGGCATCGTTTATCTCGTTCCCTATCTCGCTAAAAAAGACAAAATCAAGGTCTTACCTGACTCTTGCCGGATCAAATGTCCGGCAGTTAGCTCAAGCAGCATCTATGCTGAATGAATTAAATTTAAGCTCTTAAACCCTCGAAAAATCGTGACTTTGCTGTAGCGTGGCCTGTTAAGACGTGTTCTTTTTACGCCGCGTTCACGGGTGTCCGCAAACCGCTTTACGCTACAATTCCTGTGTCGATCCTCAAGTAACAACTGCCTCGCAAACTCAACTGAACTCACAAGACACCCGGCCCGTTAAAGTCCGAAACTTTAGATACTACGAATTCAAGGCGATTGTGTCAACCCGCCGAAAGCGAAAATCACAGACCGATTTTAGGCATTTTGCGTCTCGGGCTTTCGCAAAAAATCATTGACTCTAATCATCGTGCCGTCTTTAGTGCGGGGCGTCGGAAGTACTCGATTCTAGGTCAAGACGATTTATCAAGCAGAATCTGCTCAAGATCCGCAAATTTCGTCGATCTGCGGGCCGTATTTTTCATCGACAACGCTGCGTTTTATCTTTAGGGTCGGGGTCATTTCACCTTTGTCGATGGAGAATTCTCGTGGAAGGAGAGCGACGCGTTTGACGCGTTCGTAGTCCGAGAGTTCGGCGGTGAGGGCGACCGCGTCCTTTTGAACACGCTTTATGAAGGCGCCATCCGCGGCAAGTTCCTCTCGTGTGCGAGAGACATCCGCTCCGGCGATTTTCATCTCATCCTTAAGAGCTTCCCAATCGGGGACGATCAAGGCTCCGACCTGCTTGCGGCCCGAACCGACGACGACCGCCTGCGCAACAAGCGGGCTTTGTTTCAGAAGGCTTTCGACCTGGAGCGGTGCGATGTATTTGCCGTTCGAGAGCTTGAAAAGGTCCTTAATGCGGTCGGTGATATAAAAGTGGCCGTCCGTGTCCGTGTAGCCAATGTCGCCCGTGTGGTAGAAGCCTTCAGGATCCACCGCGACAGCGGTCGCCTCCGCATCGTTATAGTAACCGAGCATCACGCAGCGGCCTCGGATCAAGACTTCGGCGTCCTTTTCCGCGATCTTCATCTCGATCCCGTCAAACGGACGCCCGATCGAGCCGACCTTGTTGTCTTCCGGTCGGTTCGCGCAGACGATACAAGCTTCGGTCATACCGTATCCCTGCAGGATCGGGATCCCGGCAGCCCAGAATGCGTAGCTTAGTTTCTTTGAGAGCGGAGCGCCGCCCGAGACGAAAAACCTCAACGCACCGCCGACGCCTTCACGCCATTTCGAAAAGACGAGTCTGTCCGCAATAACGTGTTTCGCCATTAATCCGGCGGGCACGCGTTCTTGTGCGTCCTTGAATGCCCAATATTCCTGCCCGACCTGCAAAGACCACACGAAAAGCCGCGTTTTCATACCGCCGGCGGACATTCCCTTTTTGACGATCTTGTGATGCACCTGCTCGAACAGTCTCGGGACAGCCGTCATAATAGTCGGCTTCACTTCCCTAAGGTAATTCGCGATCTGCTCGAACGCCGAGCAATAGTGCACGAGTACGCCGTTCGCCGTAAGTACGTAAAATACTGCCCGCTCGAAGATATGCGAGAGCGGCAGCACCGCAAGGCTGCGGTCGTGGAGAAGGATCGGCAACCCTTTCGAGATCGACGTGATATTCGAGACGAAATTGTCGTGCGAGAGCATCACGCCCTTTGGCGTACCGGTCGTCCCGGAAGTGTAAATTATGGTCGCAAGGTCTCCGCCATTGATCGCCGCGATCTTGTCTTCGAGAAAATGCGGATATTCCTTCAGATACTCGCGGCCCGCGTTTTCGAGATCTTCTAGCAATACCGATCTCGCTGCATTCTCCTTCGCATCGTCAAAAAAGATCACCTTTTGAAGGCTCTCAACCGTCTGAACGCCTTCTTTTGCGTGCTTCCAGAGCTTTTCGCCCGAAACGAAAAGCATCTTCGCACCCGAATTCTCAAGAATGTAACGTATCTGATCCACCGCCTGCGTCGTGTAGATCGGGACGTTTACCGCACCGAGGCTCAATATCGCAAGATCGACGAGCGACCATTCAGGCCGATTCTCCGAGATGATCGCAACTCGGTCGCCTGATTCGATGCCCCAAGCCTCAAGTCCGGCCGCATAGGTGCGCACGCTCTCGACCATCTCGCTTCCCGTTAGGAACTTCCAGATGTCGCCGCTTTTGAACCCCACAACCGGCGAACTACCGCGCCTTTGAAACGCCTCAAGGCAATAGGACGGAAGATTTTGCGGAATTTGATCGAAGTCTTTGAGATTAGGTGCGGTCATTTGTGGATAGAAATCCGCCTGTCCAGCGTTACCGTCGGTTCAAGACGGGAGTTTTGTTGCAATTCTTGCAAAACATTGCAAGCAAGTCCACTTGCGCGGCGTAGGGACCATCAAAAGTAAAGATCAGAAGCGAAGGCCTTTGACCTTTCACTTCTGACCTTTCACCCGAACTTACTTCGGGCCTAGCTTCGTTTAAGCTCGATGCCCGTCGCTTCGAACGAAACTTCGGTAACTGAACCGTCGGCGTTTCGGTTATCGAATTTCGCTCCGTCCTCTTCGATCATATGATCGACTTCGGCCTTCGAAAGCGTTTTAACCTGGAACTCACCTTCGACACGTGCGTTAGCGCCGGCCGACTGAAGCGGGATAAAGAACGAGTGGCCCTTCATCTTGACGCGAACGCTTTTGGCGCCCTGCTTTTCAGCGACCTCAGCCCAACAGCCTTCCATCTTGCATGAGCGGACCACAACGCCTTCGATAACGACCTTCTTACCGGAGAACTTCTCCGGCTTTGCAAGAGCCTTCGAAAGCGAAACTTTCTTCGACTTGCCGATGGCGTCGCCGCGTTTGAGCCAACCATCCGTCGGGATCGCTGCCGTTTTATCGGCCTCCGTCGGCTTTTTACCGCCTTCCATTCCTTCCATACCCTTTTCTTGACCAAAGGCGGTCGCAGAAATGGCAAGGATCAAACCCGCGAGAATAAAGAGACTTTTGAATTTCATACGTATATTTAATTTGCCTGCAAATGAGGATTCTATCCTATTTCGCCTCCGAAGCTGAATCGAAAACGACGCGACCTCCGACAATTGTCTTCAAAACTTTCACGTTCGCGATCGTTGTGGGATCGATCGTGAAAATATCTTCTGAAAGGATCACTACATCTGCGAGCTTGCCGACCTCGATCGTGCCTTTCTCGTGCTCCTGATATTCGGCGTATGCGGAGCCGAGCGTATAGGAGCGAACCGCCGCATCGACCGAGATCTTCTCGTCAGGAAGCCAACCGTTCGGATTCTTGCCGTCGGTCGTTCGGCGGGTAACGGCCGCGTAGATCCCGAAGAGCGGATTCAGTGGCGCAACGGACCAATCCGTCCCGAACGCAACGTGTGCTCCGCTTGCAAGCAGCGAATTGAACGCATAGGTTCCTTTCAGACGTTCTTTGCCGAGTCGCTTCTCCGCCCATCGGCCATCGTCGGTCAGATGTACGGGCTGCATTGATGCGACCACGCCGAGCTTTGCGAACCGCGGAATATCGCTCACACGCAAATGCTGCGCATGTTCGATCCGCAGACGTCGATCGGACGGGCCATTTTCTTTTTCGACACGCTCGTAGATGTCGAGAACGGTCGCATTCGTCCTATCACCGATCGCGTGGATCATGACTTGCAACCCATTCTTGTCGGCCGCGGTGACGTGCTCATAAAGGTGCGGCATCTCGGCGCTCGGAACACCGCTTGTCGAAGGCATATCGGCGTAAGGCTCAAAGAACCATGCGGTCGATGACCCCAAACTACCGTCACCGTAGCCCTTCAATGTTCCTGTTCGCAACATCGGACCGCCGAATGCGTGGCGAATGCCGACATCGGCCCGCGACTTCCAGTCCGCAAGCTCTGCGCCCGCGTAGAGGCGCGTCTTGAGCTTTCCTTCTTGCAGAAGGGTCTGATAGACAGCAAGATTCTGATTCGCCTGCATATCCTGAGCGCTCGTAACGCCAAGGCTCGCAGCATAGTTCGTCGCCGTCTCTGCAGCGGCAAGCCGTTGAGCGAATGTCGGGTCCGGAATGACACGTGATACGAGATCCATCGCAGCGTCTTTGAGTACACCCGTCGGTTCGCCATTCGCGTCTCGAACGATCACGCCGCCGTCGACATCCTTCGTATCTTTCGTAACGCCTGCGAGCTTCAGAGCAAGACTGTTCGCGACCGCCATGTGGCCATCGAGCCGGTTAACAAATACAGGGTTGTCGGGTGTTACGGCGTCGATAAGCTCCTTGGTCGGAAGGTTCGCCGGCTTCCAGTTCTCGTGATCCCAGCGTCCGCCAGTGATCCATTCGCCCCCTTTGAGCTTGGCAGCGTAGTCTTTTATCCGTTGCGCGAACTCTTCGGGAGACTGCGACGAGCGGAGATCGACAAGCGAAAGTTGCTGGCCGCCCGGCACGAAATGCAGATGAGCATCGTTGAACCCCGGAATTACCGTCTTTCCATCGGCATCGATGACATTGGTCTTCGGGCCGATGAGTTTTGCGATCTCGGCGTCGCTTCCCAGCGCAATAATTCGGCCATTCGCAACCGCCATTGCCCGCACGATCGACCGCTTGTCGTCCATCGTGCGGATATTCGCGTTTCTGATAACGACGTCTGCGGAAACCGTCTGCGAAACTGCCAGTGGCGGCCAGGCGAGCAAAACGAGCGTAAAAAGGGCAAGAAGGTTCTTCATAGTAAAAAAGGGCAAACCAAAGTAAAGTTAGTATTTAGGCGAGGAAATTATACATCAAATGCGGGCCTCATACTTCCACATTGCGAGTCTTTTGATCGTCGCGGTCGGCGTTACGCTGATCGTCTTCATCTATTCAACCCAGCCGAAGAACTTAGCAGAAATCGCCACAAAGAGCAGCGTAGCAATTGGAACCTATGAGATCGACAGAGCCGAATTTGCCAACGGACTCGCGGCGTTTCGGCGTGATGAATTCGGATCGGCACGTGCCGCTTTCGACCGAGCCGACCCGGAGAAACGCGATGCCGCAACGCAGTTCTATATTGCTTACAGTTTCTATCGACAAGGCTGGGGACGCATTTCGAACGATAACGATCTGTTCGCGAAAGGCCTGTCAGCAACTGAGAGGGTCTTGCAGCTCGACCCGAACTATCGATCTGCCGACACCGAACTTGGGCTAAAGACGCCAACCGAACTAAAGGCGGAGTTTGAAGATGGGCTGAAGGTCACGGTGTCGGATTTCAATCCGCTTAAACTTACACGCGAGAGGAAATGACCGAGGACGAAATAGTTAGATCTGAAGATCTCGTCGAGGCAAGCGATTCGCTTGAACTCTCCAAGACGAAGAGCGGACTGAGCGAGACAGAAGTCCGCCGGTACGTACGCCTGTACGTAATGCTTCCGATCATTTTTCTACTAGTAACATTGTTCGGGGGAATGCGTTTTGCCGCGACCGACAATGCATTCTTGTTCCTGCCGCCGCCGCTCATTTGCCTGATATTCGGGGCCGTAACGATATTCCTGATATTCCGCGCTCGGCTGATCGAATTCGAAAGCTGGTTCAACGAAGAGAATCCGGTCCTCGAGAACGTTGCGAACGCGGGCATGATCCTACTTATCTTTGCGGCGAGCACACAGGTCTATAACCTACTTCTTCCGGAACGCGGCCTTGCGAGTTGGATCGTAACGGCTCTCTTTATATGGACGCTTTGGAACGATATTTTCGTTGATTTCGACCAGAAGAAGCTTCTCAGAAGCCTCGCCGGATTATTCGCCATCGCATTCGTTACGAAATATCTCGTTCTCGCGAATCTAGCGGTGAAAAATGATGCGAGTTGGCTGCAGAGGATCTTCGAGAATCCGGGAAAGGAAGCCGCTACTTGGTTTCTGGACCTCCCTGTTTACGCGCCGGCGACCGGATATCTTCAGTTCTTTACGATCCTCTTGTTCCTTTTCGGGCTCTACCTGACGCCAAGGGCCGGGAACGCGAAGAAACTATCGGCCTAGCGGCAAAGAGAGAACTTTTCCATCGCGGCGAACGATCACGCTGCGTGCGGTAAGCGTTCCATAAAGCATCGTGTCCGCAGAAATACGTTCTCCATTCAAAGACTTGATCACGTCGCCCGCCTTAATACCGGCGCGGGCCGCGATGCTGTTCGCCGTAACAGAATCGACCCGCAGGCCATTCCCGGCCGCAGTGAATGAAATACCGAGTTGGGAAAGAACATCTCGGATCGAAATTCCCGCTCGCGGAGCATTTGGCGAGATCGGGGCTGACTCTACATTCGGCGAGATGCCGCGAGGATAGAGCTTCACGCCTTGCGTGCCCGACTCCACGAACGATGTGCCGCCCGTCTCATCATTTGAGGGTCCGCCCGGACGCGATGAGGCGAGCTGATCGTCCAAAGGTACGCGCTTTGGTGACTCGATCGAAGGGCCGTTCGACGCGAACGTAGTTGATGGTATCTCGATAGGCGACCGAGACGCGGAGGCCGGGTTTTCATCGGGCTTCTCCACGACCGCCACATCGACGTGCGTTGAAACGGGGTTCGTTTCACCCCAATATGGATTCAATACGAGGACGGTTCCCGTTACCGCTAACAGAGCGGCCGCCGGGACTGCGATCCTCAATGCACCAAGCATTCCGCGCGGCTTTACCCCAACTCGGGCAGACGCGATCCGTGCCGAGACACGAAACTCAAAATCGTTCGGAGCGGAAACCTTCGGCATCGCGGCGAGCAAACTCACCAATTCGGAATCCGCTAGCTCAAGATCTGTATTGTCGGCCTTTTTAACCATTGTTGCTATTGCAAATATTCCCGCAACTTCTCTTTCAAAAGTGCTCTTCCTCGGCTAATACGAGACTTCGTCGTGCCTAATCCGAGATCCATTACCGCCGAGACTTCTTCGTAACTTCGTCCCTCTACATCACGAAGAATGATCGGGATCCGATACTTCTCCGGCAATGCGGCGATAGCCTTTGCGATCTGCGTATCTCTTTCGCTTTCAAGGAGTTCGTCTTCCGGCAGTCTTCGTTCGTCCGGAATCTCGAACTCCGTCGGCTCCTCATTGTCTCCCGCCAATATCCCCGATATTGAGAATAACCGTCTCCGCTTTCGCCGCCTTATCTCGCTGATCGCAAGATTTGTCGCGATCCGATAGATATATGTCGAGAATGCAAATTGTGTATGGTAGCGATCGATCGCGAAATAGACTCGGACGAAGGTCTCTTGCGCGATATCGACAGCCTCTTCATAGTCGTTAAGAAAGCGGTAAAGGTAGTTCGTGATCGGGCTTTTATAGCGCGAAACGATCTCAGTGAATGCAGATTCGTCGCCATTCTTTGTAGCTTCGATGAGTTCGTGGTCAGAACGCTTTTCCTCAGCCATTTGGAAGGTAGAGCCCTCCTTTGTTGGGAAATGAAACGCGTCGTGTGCCATGCATCCATACAATTTAAGCGATATACCGCTCGAACAAAAGCGGCCTGCCAAAAGAACTCACGCCTTCGAGGCCGCTTTGTTGCGAAAGTGTTGAATAATTACTGCGACTTGGCAGTCAAGACGGCAAATACAGGACCGTCGATCCCGGCTATCTGAAACGCCCCGAGCACAGTAGGCGAATTTGGTTCGAAAGCGAGGCTAGACATGGTCACTTTAAAGACCTGATGATCGCGAACGCTCGCAGGCTGTTGAAAGTCCAAGCTCGGGGGGATAGCAAGAAAGAAATTGACGTCCTTCGTAACGATCTTTCCTTCGTCAAGGCTTAGATCAGAAAGAGAATAACGCGCTACGGATACCCTTGCGGTATCTTTTGACGGCCCGCTCCACCTGCCTTCATAACCCACCGTGCCGCCGATCGTGCCTCTGATCGCGAACGTGCCGACCGTCTCAAAGCCTTTCACCGAAAATGTCGAACGTAACTGCTTCTCAACCTTCTCCCAACCGATCGGCAGCCCGTCTTTTACGCCTGAGCCTTGGCCGGCGGCGACCAATTGCAGTACGAAATTGAAGCTCTCGCCGGGCTTTTCAGAAATCGTTTGCCCGAAGCCTGAGCTTGCGATAAAAATGACCGCAATGCAGACAGCGAGCGGCCGAAAAAGGGATGTTCTGATCTTCATTTTTCCTCCTGTTGTGACGCGCCAAGTGAGACCACCAACGGGAAGAAAGCACGAGAAGACAGATGAAAGGTTGCAAAAACTTAGGCTAATTTGTCCTAAAAAGGTCCGAATTTACCTGCTGGCCGAACGAGATCGACTTGATCTGAGTGTCCTCAACGATCTTGCCGTCGGCAAAGAGCACTGAGTGTGACGGAACAAGCGTTCCCTGCACGTAGTTGTAATCGTAGTATTTCCGTTTGTACTTTATGCCGTTATGCTCGTAGGTAAGCATTTTTACCTGAAAGGATTTTACAGAGATATAGTATCGGGTCTTTCGGCCGGATTTGTCGGTAACATCAATGAGGAAGAAATCAACGCCGAGATCTTTTTCGCGGCCCCCAAGTTCGAGGGTCGAGCCGTTCTCTTTATATCTAAGAAGGCCTTCGAGACCGCGGAAAATACCATCCTCGAAACCCTTCACAACCGTATCGTCCGGCGTGAAGAAGGTCGTGTTATAGACGCCTGTTGTCTTTCCATCGGCCCAGATCAAGGAGTATCGAGCGTCGGCAAAACTTCGATCCATACGGATCTTTTCCGAATACAAGTCGGATGCTCTTACGATCGAGATTTCGTAATCGCCCTGCTGCACCTTGCCGTCCGCACCTGTGTGTTTCGTGAAGCCTTTTTCGATAGTCGTCTTTCGGATCTGGTCGAGTCTCGGCCGACCGCCGCCAAGCCCGTAAATGAAGATCGCGGTCTCAACTACTCCGTCAGCGGTCACAGGCTTATTCGAGATCGCCTTTAGATCCGGCGTTGGAGCAGGCTTTGCCGGATCATCAACCGCGGGGGTCGGCGTTGGACTAGCCTGCGCGTCCTGTCCAAAAATGGCTGCGGACGAAAGAAGCAAAACGGCGGATAGTAAAAGTAAGGCTCTGATTCTCATTCGATGCACCGGATCTGTTACGGTGAAAACAATACCCTTGTTGAAATTCCGAAATGCGGATTGTAGCACAATATCAAGCTCTTTCTTTATTCGAGATAAGGCCGTACGGCGCGCCGTTCCCCGACATATTGATGTAGCCAAGGCCGAAAAAGATGCAGGATAGTGTGCGCAAAAAGGCTGCTCGGCCTCTTCTTTGGTAAAATTCCGATAGCCGAATAAGATGCATATTGCCCTTTACGAACCGGAAATTCCACCGAATACGGGAAACATCGCTCGCCTTTGCGCGGCAACCAACACTCCGCTTCATATAGTCGGCGTGACCGGTTTCCGTATGGACGACCGGACTTTGAAGCGTTCGGGACTGGATTATTGGCAATTCGTCGAGCTTCACAGGCACGTCGATCTCGATGAATTAAAAGCTTCGCTGCCGGGATCGCGTTTTGTCTATCTTTCGACGAAAGCTTCGACCATCTACACCGATTTTGAGTTTCGCGAGAGCGACACTCTCGTGTTCGGACCAGAAACGCGAGGGCTTCCCGAACCGATCCTTCACGCCTGCCCGGAAAGGTCCCTGAAGATCCCAATGGCGAACCCGAACGTACGGAGTTTGAATCTCGCAACTAGCGTCGGAATCATCCTTTTTGAAGCCATTCGGCAAACCCGCTAAAAAAAGTATCGAAATAAAAGCCACGTTTTTCGCGTCCGAAGCGTCGTACTAGATGAACTTCCCCGTGAGCGTCCAGTTTCTCCCTTGAACGCTGCCAGGAGAGGAGGTGAAAAATCATGAAGCTTTCTAGATCAATATTATTTCTAACCATTGCGTCGCTTTTTGCGTTCGCAAGCATCACATTCGCTCAGGACAATTCAAAGGCAGCGGTCAATTCGACCGCAGCGCTCGAGAAGAAGATCATGACGACTATCGAAAATTTGCCGAATTACGGCGTTTTCGATCATATTTCGTTCGCCCTCACGGATAACGGAACTGTCACGCTGTCGGGCAAGGTTCTCTCGCTTGGGACGACGTCGCTCGCAAAGTCAGCGGTCTCTAAACTGGCTGGCGTGACCAATGTTGTCAACAACATCGAGAACCTTACAAGCAATCCGGGCGATGATCATATACGGCATCAGTTACTCCGTACACTTGCCCCTCAAGCCGTGATCGGCGGAATGCTGCAAGAGCCGAATCCGTCGGTACGCCTCATTGTTGAGAACGGCCGCGTGAGCCTTGAAGGCTGGGTCGCAAACAAAGGCCAGAAGGATACATTCTTCGTGCTGGCGAGCGGTGTACCCGGCGTCTTCAAGGTCACGAACGACCTTCGCGTCGGCAAGCCCGACAAAGTCTGATAAACCTTAGATACTTAGGCAAGAAGCCGGAGATCGAAGCTTGACAGCTTTTGTTTCCGGCTCTTTTCATTCTGACCGCGACCTGTTTTTTTGTATTTGGGCATTGACTACCTTTTTCCTAATCCGTCATTATGCTTAATTGCCTTTTTGACAGCGGTCGCCTCCTTGCGTTGTC
>DAORTR010000073.1:0-12878 GCA_035432765.1 Pyrinomonadaceae bacterium | reverse complement strand
CAGAGTCGCGGAGCCGCAGAGGAAGAGCGGACGGGGGCGTCCGCGTTCCGACGGAAGGTAGACGGGAGACGGCAGACGGCAGACGGGAGACGGGAGAGGGGCGGGGTTTGTGCTTGAAGGTGGGGAGGGATTCGGCTAAAATGGAAGATTGCCGGGACGGGCGGTTTTTGTCCGGGTCTTCCCTTAGAAACCCCGATTTGGCAACTTAAGGCTGGGCGCGAACATCCAAAGCTGGCTTCCGAGCCGCAGGATCGATGTGCGGAAGCCTTTATAAAGAATAGGGATCGAGAAATCAAAATGAGTACAGGAACTGAAACGGGATCTGCCGCAACTGCCGGACTTAGAGGCGTTGTCGCCGCACAGAGTTCGATCGGCGACGTCAATGGCGAGCAGGGAATTTTAATTTACCAGGGCTATAACATTCATGACCTCGCTGAGCATTCTACGTTCGAAGAGGTCATTTATCTTTTGTGGAACGGGCGGCTTCCGAAATCGGACGAGCTCGCCGATCTGAAGTCGCGTGTTCGGGCGAATTATGCGGTTCCGGCCGAAGTTTTCGCGTTCATGAAGAACTTCCCCAAGGACGCCGATCCGATGGACGCCCTTCGCACGGCGGTTTCTTCGCTGGACTTTTACGACAAGGCCGGCCACGGCACCGATCGTGAGAATGCGATGAACTCTGCGATAAAGTTGACGGCCCAGATCGGCACGATCGCCGCGGCTTTCGACCGCATCCGCAGCGGAAAGGAAGTTGTCGCGCCGGACACGAGCCTTTCGATCGCGGAGAATTTTCTTTATATGCTTCGCGGCGAAAAGCCGACGGCCGACGAGGCTCGTATGTTCGACGTTTGCCTGATCCTGCACGCGGACCACGAATTGAACGCCTCGACGTTTACGACGCGCGTAGTCGCCGGTACGCTTGCGGATATGTACGGATGTGTAACTGCTGGAATAGCAGCCCTTGCGGGACCGCTCCACGGCGGAGCGAACACCAATGTGATGAAGATGCTCATCGAGATCGGCTCGCTCGACAAGGTCGATGCGTGGGTCGATAAGGCTCTCGAAGAGAAGCGGAAGATCATGGGGATCGGGCACGCTGTTTACAAAACGGAAGATCCGCGGGCGACGTGGCTCCGACGCTATTCGAAGCAGATGGCCGAAAAGACGGGCGAATCCAAGTGGTTCGATATGTCGCAACGCATCGAGAAACTGATGAACGAGAAAAAGGGTATGTTCCCGAACGTCGATTTTTACTCGGCTTCGACATACTATCTGATGGGAATTCCGCTCGATCTCTTCACGCCGATCTTCGCCGTGAGCCGCATTTCGGGCTGGACCGGACACGTCCTTGAACAGTACGCGAATAACAAACTCATACGCCCGCGCGCCGAATACATCGGCCCGCGCGACCTAAAATACACTCCGATCGAAGAGCGTTAAATTCTCTTGCGGGAAGAAAGTTTAGGAAAAGGCCTCGGGAGTGTGAGTTCCCGAGGCTTTGTTTTTGGCGGTTGCGTGGAAATTCAACTGTGAATGAACGCGATCGGCAAAATGCGGAAACCGCAAAGAGCGCGAAGGTTTGCGAAATGTCATACCGAACGATCCTAAAGGATCCTATTAAGTCCGTCGTGGCAGTTTTGAGACGGGATTTGGCAAATCCGTGCTACATTTGAGGTGCAAGTTCAAATGGCGCTGACCGATCTAATTCCAATCATTCCCATCCTGGCTCTTGCCGGGCTAAGCATTTTTGTCAAGAGTATTGTTGGCTTCCGCGTTCGGAATCTTCTGGGGGCGAGCCTGATCGTGTATTTTCTTGCGCTGTTTTTTATTGCGTCTGAGAATAGATACCCATTTTTGTTCGGCGCGATCATTTCATCCCTTTTTATTTTCAAAAGCTTCAGGCCCGCCCCGTCTAACCACCACGCTAGATAGCTGGGGAGGTTACTTATTGGACATACGAACTGCGGGCCGGGAAGTCGCCGGGGAGGCCGAATTGCGTAAAGGCAAACCCTGCGGTCGATCGGAGCATATACCACGCGCCTTGCGATGGCCTGAAGACGGCAAGGTCTTTTTGCCCGTCGCCGTCGTAATCGCCGGGGACGGGAAGGTCGCCGGCGGCGCCGAATGCGGCGGCGTAGAAACTGCTGTTCTCGCTCCGAAGGACGTACCAAATGCCGCTCGCTTCGCGGAAGACTGCGATATCCGCTTTGCCGTCGCCGGTGTAATCAGCCGGAACCGGCGTGTCGCCGGCGGTGCCGAACGAAACAGCGGCGAAACTCGCGTTCGAGCTGTTCAGCCTGTACCAGACGTTCGTTGAAGGGCGAAAGACCGCGATATCGGCTTTGCCGTCACCGTCAAAATCACTCGGAGTCGGTTGGTCGCCGGCCATCCCAAATTGCCGCACTTGGATCCCCGAATCCGAACCGGCGATGTACCACGTTCCCGTCGAAGGTCGGAATACGGCGAGGTCTGCACTGCCGTCGGCGTCGAAATCGGCGGGTGCCGGAACGTCACCTTGCGAGCCGAACCCTACGCCATAGAACGTCGAGTCCTCGCTTCTGAGTACATACCAAAAGCCGTTCGAAGGCCGCCAAACGGCGATGTCGGTCTTACCGTCGCCGGTGAGATCCGCGGGCACGAGCTTATCGCTGTCAAGCCCGAAACTGTATGCTGCGAATCCAGCCGAAGATCGCTGCACGTACCAAACGCCCGTGTCGGGCCGGAAGACGGCCACATCCGACTTGCCGTCGCCATCGTAATCGTTGCTCGGCATCAACAGATGCGGCGGCGTGTCGATGACCTCAAAATCAGAGCCTTTGACACGCGAGAGCGAACTAAGCTCTTCGTCGTCCCAAAGCGGGTCGTGCGTGCCTGAGACGTACCAATTCGAGCCGTTGTCGGCAAGGATCATCCCGTACTTCTGCATCGCGCGGAGGATCACACGGACATTCTCACTGAACGCGGGGTTGTCCACGTTGAAACTCGGTTTTAGGCGTACGCGAAGACCCATCGGCGGTGCGTTCTGGTTTGTCGTACTGCCTGCGCTATGTGTCGCGGGGTAAACATACGCCTGCCGCGTAACGCTCGCCGTGAAGCGAAATGCGTGGCGGATCTCACCGGCGAGAACTTCGTCGCGGCGGACGAGGCCTGGGAACACAGCAAGCCCGGCGGCATCGGCAGACGTCCAGCCAAGCGGACGCAATTTGTTCGAACGCAAGTTCCAACGACTGCCGCTGCCGGCCGTCCAGCTTGCGCCGTTGTTTACAGGGAATGAATAATACGTCTCAAACAGCCGCCAGTTGTCGCGATCAAGCACGAGGACGTGGCGGTCGCCGTCGGACGCGCTGCCGCCTTCGATCGGCGCATTTGAAGGAATCGGGTACGGCCCGGCGTCGCTCTCGTCCGGATACCATACGAATTCGACCGGAACCGGCGTTTGCGACCCCGGCACGACAACATACGGGATCCCGATGGGGCTGCCCTCCCAGAATGTGCCGAAATCCGGATGAAGACCGGTGTTAAGGCCGATACTCGAAATGATATTCTGCGAGTTCGGATGGACGCGGAACTTCGAAATGTCCATATTCCAGGCGTTATTCGCGGGGAATGGCCGCGCGCCGTTGAGGCTCGCTCCGATGCCGAGGGAAGGCGTCGGCTGAGGCGATTGTGCAATGCAAATGCTTGCAAACAATAGACTTAATAACGTAGTGCGAAACATATGATCTTATGTGCGGATGGCGCAAGAGCTTCGAGGTTCGTGGGAGACAAGCGATTCTGTTATGGATAATTGTATGCGTTCGAGCTTGAGGTGGTCAAGAAGTTTTAACAATGGCAAACGCAACACGCATCGCTCCCGATTCTGACAAGGTCGTGGCAGTTGAGGTAAGATATGGGGCTGAGGTGCCAGCGAAAAAAGATGAGTAGAACAATAACCGCCTTGGTCGCGTTGTTCACGATCTTCGTGATCGGGAATATCGTGATCGTCGCCCAAGATATGAAACCACCAATTGCCAAAAAGGTTCCGCACGTATTGAAGATCCACGGTTACGAGATAACGGATAATTACGCATGGCTGCGCGACCGTTCGGACAAGAAGAACCCCGATATCATCAAGTATCTCGAGGACAACAACAAATACACAGAATCGTTCATGGGCAAGCACAAGGCGTTTGCCGATTCGCTCTATAAGGAGATGCTCGGCCGCATAAAGCAGGACGACACGAGCGTGCCGTATCATAAGGGCGGCTACTGGTATTTCACGCGGACGGAAGAGGGCAAGCAATACCCGATATTCCTTCGCGGAACGAAACGCGACGGTTCGGATGCGACGGTCGTCATCGACCAGAACGAACTTGCGAAAGACCACGAGTATTTTGCGATCGCGGAATTCGATGTGAGCGATGACGGCAACATTCTCGCGTTCTCGACGGATACGACGGGTTACAGGCAGTACACGCTGCAATTCAAGGACCTAAAGACGGGTAAGATGCTGCCGGAGAAATTCGAGCGCGTAACGTCGTTCGTCTGGACGCCCGACAACAAGACGGTTTTCTTCGGCACGGAAGACGACGTTTCGAAGCGATCGGATCTTGTGTTTCGATACGCGCTCGGCGGCGATAAACCGACGCAGGTCTATAACGAAAAGGATGTGCTTTTCAACACGGGCGTCGGGCGTTCGCGCGACGGGAAGATGCTTTTTATCGGCTCATCGGCGATGACGATGAACGAATATCGATATCTTCCTTCGGACACGCCGACGGCAGAATGGAAAGTTCTCTCCGCGCGGCGCGAAGGGCATCAATATACGCCGGATTTCGATATGGGCGAATTCTACATCGTGACCAACCGCGACGGAGCTGAGAATTTTAAGGTAGATCGCGCTCCGGCCAGCGATCCGAGCGAGAAGAATTGGAAGCCTTTCATCGCATACAGAGACGATGTTCATATCGAAGGTATAGACTTTTTCAAGGACTATGCGGTCGTTTCCGAGAAGGAGAACGGCATTGAATATCTTCGCGTGATGGATCGTAAAACGCGTCGTGCCGACATACGCATCAAGACGGACGAGGACGTCTATACGATGAACTTGTCGAACAATCCGGAATACGACACGCCGACCGTTCGATACAACTATGCGTCGATGATAACGCCTTCGTCCGTGTATGAATTCGACCTGAAGGCCCGAAAGAGCACACTGCTGAAGCAACAGGAAATTCCGAGCGGTTACGACAAAACGAAGTACGAAACGACACGCGTCTGGGCGACGGTTCGCGACGGCGTAAAGGTGCCGATCCTGATCATGATGAGGAAAGGCACGAAGCTCGACGGCAAGTCGCCGATGTTGCTTTACGGCTATGGTTCGTATGGAGTGAGCATAACGCCGAGCTTTTCGACGTCTCGCTTGTCTCTTGTCGATCGCGGAATGATCTACGCCATCGCGCAGATACGCGGCGGCGGCGAACTCGGTGAAAAGTGGCGTCTTGCGGGACGAATGAACTCGAAGCTGAATACGTTCAATGATTTTGTCGATTCCGCAAAATGGCTCACCGCGAACAAATACACTTCGTCCGATAGGCTCGTAATTCAAGGCGGTTCGGCGGGCGGTCTGCTTGTCGGAGCGGCGGTCAATCAATCGCCCGAGACGTTTCACGCGGTGATCGCGCAGGTGCCTTTCGTCGATGTGATGAACACGATGCTTGACGACACGCTGCCGCTCACGACTGGCGAGTGGATCGAGTGGGGCAATCCGAACGAGAAAAAAGCTTGGGACTATATGGTGCAATATTCGCCGTATGACAACGTCAAAAAACAGCCGTACCCGAATATGCTGATCGAGGTATCTATCAACGATAGTCAGGTCCCGTATTGGGAAGGTGCGAAATTCGCCGCGAAATTGCGCGAGTACAACACGAACGCGAAGTCCGCGATCCTGCTGAAGACCAATATGGGTGCGGGCCACGGCGGTTCTTCCGGCAGATACGATCGGCTGAAGGAGATCGCGTTCGATTATGCGTACGCCCTGACGCAGGTCGGCGTCGAGAAATAGATAGCCATCGCGAATGTTTTTGGAGAATTGTGCATTGCCCTGCCAATCTACAATTCTCCAATTCACAATCGACAATAAAGACCGCATAATTCTCAAGAAAAGCCTGTAAATCCTGTTCTATTAGCCATTTATTTCAACGGTTATGTGTGGAATAAACGGCATTGCTTTGCGTGAAGGACGCGTCGATGAGAGTCGGCTCGTTGCGATGCGTGATGTGCTCGAACATCGCGGGCCCGACGATGCAGGCGTTTTCTTGGACGAAAATGTCGGTCTGGGGCATCGGCGTTTGAGCATTGTCGATGTTAAGGGCGGCATACAGCCGATGCGACGCGGCGATTCGACGATCGTCTTTAACGGCGAGATCTACGATCATCGCAATAGCCGAAAAATGCTTGCCAAAGACGGCGTTGAATTTACGACGACGTCCGATACGGAAACGATCCTTGCGCTCTACGAAAAGCACGGTCGAGAGGTCGTCGAACATCTTCGAGGGATGTTCGCATTCGCGATCTGGGACAAGTCGAAGCAGCGCCTTTTTATCGCGCGCGATCGACTTGGCGTTAAGCCGCTCTATTACGTTCATAAAGACAACGGCGATCTATATTTTGCTTCCGAGATCAAGGCTCTCTTTGCCGCCGGAGCGATAAAGCCGGAAGTGAATTTCGCGGCTCTTCAGGATCAGTTTGCGAATCACGGGACATGCGGCGATTCGACGCTGTTCGCGGGCGTCAAACGGTTGAAGCCGGGCAATACGCTTGAATGGAAGAATGGCAAGATCGAGATACGCGAATATTGGGATCTAGAGTTCGAGCCGAAAGCTACCCGCGCAAGTGAGCGCGACTTTGTCGAAGAGTGGCGCGAGATGTTTCGCGAGGCGGTCGAGATGCGGCTGATGGCCGATGTGCCGCTTGGAATGTTCCTCTCGGGCGGCATTGATTCGTCGGCGATCGCTGCGGAAATGTCGCAGCTTGTTGACGAACCGATCAAGACGTTTTCCGTCGCGTTCGATGACCGAGAGGCAAACGAGCATCATTACGCGCGGCTCGTTGCGAACAGGTTCGGAACCGATCATCACGAGACGATCGTTACGCCGGATGAATTCTTTGCGACCTTGCCAAAGCTCGTTTGGCACGAGGACGAACCGCTCGGGTTCCTTGCGAGCGTTCCGCTTTTCTTCGTCTCGAAACTTGCAGCTGAACACGTAAAGGTCGTGCTCACGGGCGAAGGTTCGGACGAGACGCTCGCGGGCTACGGGCGTTACGCGAAGGCGCTGAAGCTGCTCGAACTCGGCGAACGCTATGAGGCGGTAACGCCGGCGTTCATACGCGGAGCGGTTCGCGGCGGAGTCGCGGCATTGCCGACGGCGCTTGGGCAAAAGCTCGGCCGAACATTCCTCGCGCGCGATGCGGATATTGAGAATCTTTTCTTTGATAACTTTGCGGTCTTCCCGAAACGCGAGCAGAAACGTCTGTTCTCAAAGGAAGCACGCGAACATTTTGGGTTGGCGGGAGCGTATGACGAGCACGACGTGCTGCTTTTGAAAACTGATGCCGAGGACACGCTCGACAAGCTGCTCTACGCTGACACCAAAACTTACCTGCACGAACTTTTGATGAAACAAGACCAGATGTCGATGGCGGCATCGATCGAGAGCCGCGTGCCGTTCTTAGATCACAAGCTCGTTGAATTTTCGGCGCGTATGCCGCGAGAGATGAAGCTTCGCGGCGCGACGACGAAATGGATACTTCGCGAGGCGATGGCAGGCATTTTGCCGCAGGAGATATTGACGCGGCCGAAGATGGGATTTCCCGTGCCGTTGGGGAAATGGCTGCGAACGACGCATCGGTACATCGTCGATGAATATATCCTGAGCGAACGCGCAACGACGCGAGGCATCTTCGATCGCAAGTATGTCGCGTCGCTCGCTGCGAGACATTCGGCTGGCGAGAACGCGGATGAAAAACTTTGGGCGCTCATCAATTTCGAAGTGTGGGCGCGGACGTTCATCGACGGAGAGAATGTCGAGTTTTGACCGAGACCTTGGCAGCGTAAAATGACGAGAAACGCCGTGAGAATGCAGAAAGATAAGGGGCCGTTGAGGGGCCGCGATATCGTGTGTTTTAGCCACGATTGGACGGGCGATCCGCTTTCGAAAACGCATTTGATGCGTGTGCTCGCAAAAGACAACCGCATTCTTTGGGTGAACGCTTTGCCCAATCGAATGCCGACCGCCGCGTCGAAGGATGTCTCGAGGATCGCTAAAAAACTCAGAAGCTTTGCCGAGCCTGTTCGCGAGGTCGAGAAGAATATCTTCGTGCTCAATCCGCTCGTGATCCCGGCGTATTCGAGCGAACGGCTCGTTGCATTGAATCGGAAAATTCTCGTGCGGCAGATACGACGTGCGATGCGGCGACTTGGCTTCGAGAATGTTGTCAATATGGTCTTCAATCCGGCGGCCGGTATGGTCGCCGGGCGTCTCGGCGAGAGCGAGCTGATCTACTATTGCGTCGATGAATACACGGCGTTCACAGGCGTTGCCGCGGGTCTCAAAGAGATCGAGGAAGAGCTGTTCCGACGGGCCGATTTCGTGATCGTATCTGCCGAAAAGCTGCTCGAATCTAAGGGCAGGTTCAATTTGCGAACGCATCTAATACGTCACGGCACAGACTGGCAGCACTTCAGAAAGGCGATCGACGGCAATCTCGAAATACCGGCAGAAGTTGCCGACTTGCCGCGGCCGATCATTGGTTTTCACGGGCTGATCGCAGATTGGGTCGATCTTGAATTGGTCGAGAAGATCGCGAAGCATTTCGCTGCGGGTTCGGTCGTTCTTGTCGGCAAACACACGATCGAAGCGGAGGCAAAGGTCGCGGAATTAAAGGCCGTGCCGAATGTACACGTTCTGGGGCGCAAGCCTTACGGCGAACTTCCCGCATATTGCGCGGCGTTCGATGTGGCGATAAACCCCTTCGTGATAAACGAACTGACGCTTGCGGCAAATCCGTTGAAGGTGCGTGAATATCTGGCTGCGGGATTGCCTGTCGTATCGACCGACATACCGGAGGTGCGTGTGCTTGCGGACGTACTTGTGGGCGGATCGCACGCCGATTTTATTGAGAAGATCGAAGATGCCCTCGCACACCCGAAACCGCGTGCGGCGGTGAGCGACGTCATTCGAAACGAGAGTTGGGAAGCGAAGGTTGACGAACTGCGGGCGATACTTGAGGGGCGAAAATAGATGAGTACCATTGTGAGCGACGAACTTGAGATCGTAGGGCAGCACGGCAGGGAGGTTGCCGCGGGCGAACGGTTTGAATTCGGCAAGAATTGGGCTGCGTTTCTGAGCGTTCTGGACGAAGAGCGTATCGAAACCGCTGTTGAGAGCCTTCGCGAAATGCTTGAATGCGAGACGCTCGCCGGCAAACGATTTCTCGATATCGGATCGGGCAGCGGGCTTTTTTCGCTCGCGGCCATGCGTCTGGGAGCCGAAGTCGTTTCGTTCGATTTTGATACGAATTCCGTCGCCTGTACTCGCGAATTAAAGAAAAGATATTTTGAGTCGGACGTAAATTGGCGCATCGAACAAGGTTCGGCGCTCGACGCGGATTTTGTTGCGAGTTTGGGCAAATTCGACGTGGTGTATTCTTGGGGCGTACTTCATCACACGGGCGAGATGTGGACAGCTCTCGATAACGCGGTTCTTCCAACACGCATCGGCGGCAAGCTTTTCATCGCTCTTTATAACGACACAGGCAGCCAAGCGAGCCGTTGGCATTGGATCAAGAAAACTTACTGCCGACTGCCTCGCGTGTTGAAAACGCCCTTCGCCGTCGTCGTGAGTTTGCCGGACGAGGCAAAGCGTCTTGCGTCCGCATTGTTAAGGTTCAAGCCGATGGAGTACGTTCATTCCTGGACGCAATATAAGACGGGCCGCGGAATGAATCGCTGGCACGACATCATCGATTGGGTCGGCGGCTTTCCATACGAATACGCAAGCGTCGATGCGGTTTTCGAATTCTATAAGAAGCGCGGTTTTACACTCACAAAGGTCGTAAGCGGCGGCGTCGGTTTGGGATGCAATGAGTTCGTTTTTGAGCGGACAGCCTAATCACGCACAAGCTTAGCCATCAATTCACGCCAACGCGGATCGTCGCGAAGAGTGACAAGGTTCTTGTCGCCTTCGAAATACGGACGGTTTTCGTTGCCTAGTCGGATGGCCTTGTTAAGCCACTTGAAGGCGAGGTCCTTGTCGCCGAGAAGTGCGTAGGACGCGCCGACCCAATATGCCATATCGTGATCTGCGCGGGAGAGAGCGAGAGCCTCTTCGGTCAATTCGTCGCGAGCCTCATCGAAACGTCCATCGCCCGCAAGATATATCGCGTAGAGCGGCCGAATGCCGTCCATCTCGGGATGGTCCTTCAGGACGGAGCGCATCAGTTCGATCGCGGCGTCGGCGTCGCCCTGATAATAATAGACGCCGGAGCGGAAGATCTTGAGCATCGGGTGATTCGGTTCGACACGGACGCCGCGGTCGAGTTCGTCGAGAGCCTTGTTGTAATCACCCTTGTAAATGAAGATGCGCGCTCGATTGTATGCTGCGACGACGCGGGCCGCCGGGTCGAGCTTCGAAAGTTTTTCGAATGCCTTGAGCGATTCTTCGTACTCGCCGTCGAGACGATGCATCACGCCTTTGACGAAGAAAAGCGCGGCGTCGTTCGGAAACTGACGTTCGAGGACGCGGATCTCGAGCCGTGCCTTTTTCTTCTCGCCGCGAGCCATATAGATCATCACCATCAGCACGCGGGCTTCAACAACATTCGGATCGTAATAGAACGCTTTGCTGAATGCGGTTTCGGCGTAAGTGTAATCTTCCGGGTCGCCCATTCCCTTGAAAAGGCGGTTCGCGTAGCAGGCTCCGAGGCCGCTGTAAGCAAGAGCGAAATGCGAGTCAAGCTCGATCGCCCGTTTGAAATTCGCGATCGCCGCGTCGCAATCCGCAGAATCGAGCGTTCGGAAGATGAAGCGGGCGAAAGTATCGCGGCCGCGGAGATATTCTTCCCACGCTTCAGCGTTCTCGGTCGCACGACGGCCGAGTTTCTCAGCCTCGACATCTGAGAGCTCGAGTCGCAGGCCTTCGAGGATACGTTGGGCGATGCTGTCCTGGATGGCGAGAATGTCGCTGCCTTCTGCGTCGATGCGGTCGCTCCATAAGATCTGGCCGGTCGTGGTCTCAAGCAACTGCGCCGTTACGCGAAGCCGTTCGCCGGCACGAAGGAAGCCCGCAGTAAGAACCGCGTTCACGCGGAGTTCGCGGCCGGCAGCCGCCGGATCGACCTTTTTGCCCTGATACTTCGCGATAACCGAGCTTGGCCGCACGATGATCGAGCGGATCTGCGCAAGCTCGGTAATTACCGCATCTGCCAGAGCGAATTCGTAAAAGGACGAGTCTTTATCGTCCGCAAGATTTTGGAACGGCAGTATCGCGACGCTTTTCTTTTCCGTGCCGGTCGCGGTCATCAATAGGTCGGGCGCTTGCGATGATTGGCTTATCGAGCGTTGCCCGGAGATCGCGGTCGATGTTTGTTCCGGGGAAGAGCGTCCTGTGAACCAATTCAACATTCTCTTTACGGCTCCTCCGTCCGCGTGAGACGGCGTGAATGTATCCGTATTCAAAAGCTGAATGCCCGCGATCTGATGCAGTATATTTCGAAGGTCATCGCGCATTTGGGCGATCTTTTGATAACGATCTTTCGGGTCTTTAGCAAGCGACTTGTCGATGACGCTTTGGAGCTGCGCGGGAACCGCATCGCGACGGGCTTCGGCGACCGGCTTCGGCGTTCCGTAAAGAACCTGATGGCGCACGTCGATAACGCTCTTGCCTTGGAAAGGCCAAATGCCTGTTAGCATTTCATAGAGCAGGACGCCGGTCGAGAAGATATCGCTTCTGGCATCGGCGCGTTCGCCGCGAGCCTGCTCCGGCGCAGCGTACGTTGCCGTGCCGTATGGTATTCCAAGCTCGGTGATGTCGCTAGCTCGTTTTGTTCCGGCGCCTGCGTCGGTCTGTTCGTCTTCGAGAAGCTTTGCAAGGCCGAAATCAAGTATCTTCACTTGTCCGCTGTCGGCAACCATCACGTTACCGGCTTTTATGTCCCGATGAATGATGTTCTTCGAATGTGCGTATGCGAGGGCGTCGGTTACTTGTATCGCGATCGAAAGGGCGCTTTTTAGTTCGAGCGGGCGGCCTGAGACAAGCTGCCGGACGTTCTTGCCTTCGATGAACTGCATCGCGATGTAGTATGTGCCGTCTGACTCGTTAAAATCGTAGATCGTGCAGATATTCGGATGATCGAGTTGGGAACAAAGCTGAGCTTCGCGTT
This sequence comes from Pyrinomonadaceae bacterium, assembly GCA_035432765.1. GTDB lineage: Bacteria > Acidobacteriota > Blastocatellia > Pyrinomonadales > Pyrinomonadaceae > OLB17. The sequence goes on along the minus strand of DAORTR010000073.1, from coordinate 455 downwards.
CGAAGCGTTTGAAGTTCGCGGTCTTTTTCGTTAGTTCAGGCGGCAGGACCTTTATGACGGCGCTGCGGTTAAGTTTGCTGTCGAGGACCTTATAGACGGTTCCTTGACCGCCGGAACCGATCTTCTCCAGAACCTTGTATTGATTGATCTGTGAGTCAACCATAAAAAGCGGCAACCATCTCGCCGGCCGCGTCCATTTGAGCCTTACTTGCCTCGTTACCGACGCGCTACCCAAAACGCGGAAACGTCTCGCGTGAAAAACAAACTTACGATTATTGCCGTATCTGCAAAGAATCCCAAACGCGGAAAAGCGATTTTCCGCGCGTTCGGGTAAAAAATCATTTAGGGAACGGCTTTCTTGTAAACGGACGGCCAACTGCCGCGCCTCTTAATACACCGTTCAGCCGCGAGGCGGATCGCCCCAGCCTGAGCCTTCGAACTTCCCGTCTCTTACA
>DAORTR010000072.1:0-13124 GCA_035432765.1 Pyrinomonadaceae bacterium | reverse complement strand
CAAACATTTGGCTCCTAACGGAGCCGAGGCGTCGGCTTAATGTTGTTCGAGGCGACCGCTGAGCCCTTACTCACGTGCGGGCTACCGACACGGCGGGCTACTGACACGTTCTTTGTATTTAAGAACGGATCCCGCAGAGTCGCGGAGCCGCGGAGAAAGAGGACGCGGGATCTGGTCGCTCTCGTTCGCGGTTCTGACGCTGAGCCCCTTACTGACGTGCGGGCTACTGACGTCGGTTGATGTCTGAGCGTGCTTTGCCATAGTTTTTGCGGCCTTTGCGGTTAAAGCGAAACCGCAAAGGTCGCAGAGCGAAACCCCGCGAAGGTCGCGAAGGAAGAACGGGCAAGTCGGCGGCAGAGCCGCCTCCGAGGTGGTATTTGGACACGTGATCCATGGCCTAAAGGCGCGTGGCTATTCGCCCTTCGGGAAGGCAAAGGTCGCGAAGGGGGAAAATTTTTTGTCGTCCGCTGATGTATTCAGCGTAGCGTGCTTTGCACGCGGCAAGAATATAGCTACACATGGAGCGGAGCGGAATGTGTAGATAGGCGAGTTAAATTCCAACGGAAGCGTGCCTTGCACGCGACGGAAACGTTTGTCGGCGGGGACGGTGAGTGGGGCGACCGCTGAGCCCTTACTCACGTGCGGGCTACTGACACATTTGGCTCCTTGCGGAGCCATTGCGGACGAGGGCGTCCGCGTTCCGACACGTGATCCACGGCTTGAAAGCCGTGGCAATTCAGGGCAGTGCGGACAGTGTGTGAGGCGATCGCTGAGCCCTTACTCACGTGCGGGCTACCGACTCCTGCGGGCTACTGACACGTTCTTTACATTTAAGAACGGGTCCCGCAGAGTCGCGGAGTCGCGGAGCCGCAGAGGAAGAGCGGACGAGGGCGTCCGCGGTCCGACACGGAATCCACTGCTTAAAAGCCGTGGCAAGTCAAGGCCGTGCGGACGGGGGCGTCCGCGGTCCGGGGGATACTTTTTTTTCGGAAATTTTGACTGCGTGGTAGTATTTATGAGTATGAAGACCGACGTGCTGATCATCAGAATCGGGTTTATCGCACTGCTGGCATTGGGCGGCTATTTGCTCAACCCGCTTGCACGCAGCAGCCATATCAATGAGTTATTGGGCGACAGCCTGAAAATGAAGCAAGCGTTCTCGGCGGTTTTTGGGGCATTGGTGGCGGTTGCGATCATTGTTATCGAAATACGCGCCCGCAAGGCATCGCTTAAGACGCTGATCGGCGCGGCGGTCGGTTCGATCATGGGAATTGTCGGTGCTTTCCTGATCGGCGTCCTGATCTCGATCCAGAAAGAAGCGGCCGTTTCGGCTGAGATGCAGACCTTCCTGACGATCTCGCTCGCGTTTTTTATGGGCTACGTCGGGCTGATGGTCGGTGCGGCGAAAGGTGATTTTATCGACCTTTCGGCACTCGGCGGGATATTCAGCGACAAGGCGGTCAAACGGGATTACAAGATCCTCGACACGTCGGTCATCATCGACGGCCGCATCGCCGATGTCGCAGAAACAGGATTCTTGAGCGGCTCGCTTATCATTCCGAATTTCATCTTGGCTGAACTGCAGCAAGTTGCGGATTCGGCAGATTCGTCGAAGCGTCAACGCGGTCGCCGCGGGCTTGATATGCTTCAGCGTCTTCGCAACAACAGCAAGCTCGATATTCAGATCGTTGAGACGGATTTCCCGGCGGTCAAAGAGGTTGATCTCAAACTCATCGAACTCGGCCTTCAGATCGACGCCGTGATCATCACGAACGATTTTAACCTCAACAAGGTCTCGCAGTTGCGCGGTGTCGCGGTGCTCAATATCAACGAACTTGCTAATGCCTTAAAGCCCGTTGTTCTGCCGGGCGAAGCGATGCGTGTCTATATCCTCAAAGAGGGAAAGGAATATAATCAGGGCGTTGCGTACCTTGACGACGGGACGATGGTCGTTGTCGATAATGCACGCAAACTGATCGGTAAGACGGCCGATATCGCCGTCACCAGCGTGTTGCAGACGACGGCCGGCAAGATGATCTTCGGACGGCTTTGGGAAGAGAAGCATGCGGAGGATAATTCGAATTCGCAGACGGCGATACACGATTCGCGATCGCTCGGTTTCAGGCGGGCGACGCGCGAACTCCGGCAGACGACCATTATCGAAGAGGTCGAACACTCTTGATGCGATCTAAAGGCCGCCTCTCGCCATAAATGAATAGCGCGATCATAGTCGCCGCGGGCACAGGCACTCGCTTTGGCGGCGACACACCGAAACAGTTCGTAAAATTGGCCGGCCGACCGATCCTCCTACGTTCGATCGAAAAATTTGACCTTTGCGACAGTATCGACTCGATCGTCGTCGTCGTCGCGGACCAATTCGTCGAGCAGACACGCAGCCTCATTGAAGCGGCAAAATTCAAAAGTCCGGTCGAGATCGTAACCGGCGGCGCGACTCGTGCGGGTTCGACCGCGAACGGACTCGCGACGGTAAAAGGCGCGGACGGCATCGTGCTGGTTCATGACGCGGCACGTCCGCTGGTTAGCGTAAATGACATTCAGCGAGTCATCGACGCTGCGTCGGAATTCGGCGCCGCGTGTCTCGCTTCACCGGTGGCGGACACGATCAAGCGGGTTGCTGACGGCGAAATTCAAGAGACGATCGACCGCGCGTCGCTGATGTCGGCGCAGACGCCGCAGGGATTCAATGTCGCGATCTTGCGGCGTGCGTTCGCAACCGCGGCGGATCTTGATAATGCGACCGATGAATGTTCACTCGTTGAAAGCTTGGGTGAGAGAGTTAGCATCGTTCCCGCGACTTCGCCGAATATGAAGATCACGACGCAGGATGATATTCGAGTTGCCGAAGCAATTCTGCGGGACACTCGAGCAGAGCTTCCACGGATCGGGTCGGGGACGGATTTTCACAGGCTCGAACCCGGCGGGCCGCTGAAACTTGGCGGCGTCTCGATCGATTGCGATCTTCAGGCGGTCGGACACTCGGACGGCGACGCGCTTCTGCACGCCGTAACGGATGCGATACTCGGAGCGCTTGCCGCCGGCGATATCGGTACGCATTTCTCCGACGCGGACGAACGATGGCGAGGTGCGGACAGCCGTGAGTTCGTTGAAAAGGCAGTGGAAATGGCACGTGAGCAGGGCTTCGTTCTCGGGAATCTCGATACGGTCATCGATCTCGAAAGGCCGAAGATACGTCCGTTTATCGACGAAATGCGGCGAACGCTGTCCGAACTCACGCGGCTTGAGATCGGCCGTGTGAGCGTCAAGGCAAAGACGCGTGAAGGCGTTGGCGAGATCGGAGGTTCGCGAGCGATCTCGGCAACGGCGACGGTGCTTTTGTTCCCGGCAGCTCGATCTTGAAAAAACAATGCGTCCTCAAGACATCATCAAACAAAAACGCGATGGCAAAGCTCTTAGCGACGGCGAAATAGCCTCGTTCATCAACGGCGTCTGCACGGGTGCGTGGGAAGATTATCAGATCACGGCGCTCGTGATGGCGATGTTCGTCAACGAAATGACGATACGCGAACAGAACGTCATCACGCGCGAGATGCTAAATTCGGGCAAGGTGATGGATTTCTCCGACATCGAAGCGCCGAAGGCCGATAAGCATTCGACGGGCGGCGTCGGCGACAAGACGTCGCTTGTGATCGCTCCGGCGCTTGCCGCGTGCGGAGTTGCCGTGCCGATGATCTCCGGTCGGGGGCTTGGCCACACGGGCGGCACGCTCGATAAACTCGAAGCCATTCCCGGCTATAATGTGCGGCTTTCGTTCGCGGAGATAAAGCGCGTGATGCGTGAATGCGGCTTCGCGCTTGCGGGCCAGACGGCCGAGATCGCGCCGGCGGACAAGAAACTCTACGCCCTTCGCGATGCGACGGCGACGGTGCCGTACATCCCGCTGATCGTCGCGTCGATAATGTCTAAAAAGCTTGCCGAAGGCCTAGACGCTCTCGTGCTCGACGTAAAGACCGGAAAAGGCGCGTTCATCAAGAGTCTTGCGGAATCGAAAAAGCTCGCGGTGGCGTTATGTGCGACAGGCAAAGCGTTCGGCGTCAGGACCGAGGCTATTGTAACGGATATGAACGAGCCGCTCGGCCTATACGTCGGGAACGCGCTCGAAACATACGAATGCCTGCTCATTCTGCGGAACGAAACTCCAACGCAGGCTCGGCGAACTTTAGAACTGTCGGTCGAGTTGGCAGCGAACGTGCTCGTCCAATGCCGCATCGAGAAGACCGCGGAAAAAGCCCGCGAGCGCGTCTTGAATGTAATTGAAAATGGAGCCGCGCTCGAAAAGTTTGAGAAGAATATCGAACTTCAGGGCGGCGATCCGCGAATATGCGACCGGCCCGAAAAGCTTATCCGAACAAAGCTCAAGGAAACGCAGATCCTTGCCGACAAAAGCGGCTTCGTCGAGGATGTTGATTCGCTCATTGTCGGCGAATGCGTGTCGATCGTTGGCGGCGGCCGCGTAAAGGCTTCGGACACGGTCGATCATGCGGTCGGCTTCAAGTGCGTCGCAAAGGTGGGCGACCGCGTGAAGAAAGGCGAGACCTTGGGCGTCTTGCTGACCCGCACAGCGAAAGCCGCTCTGCCCGTTAGCGAAAAGCTTCTAAGCGCATATAAAATATCGCCCGAAGCTCCAAAACCGATACGTCTCGTCCGAGCGAGGGTAAAATGAAAATTTCGCGTTTCTTACTATTTACTGCCGCTGTCCTTGCCGCGTTTGCTCTCAGTGGATGCGGTTCCACGGAGGCACTTCCGCAGACAGGCTGCCACAAGAATATCGGCATCGTTTTTGATATCGGCGGGAAGAACGACCGTTCGTTCAACGCGGCCGCGTGGGAAGGCGTGAAACGCGCGCGGCAAGAACTCGGCATCTGTCTATACGACGTCGAACCGGGCGACCCGACCTCGATCGAACCGGCGATGCGTGCGTTCGCTGAGCGAAATTTCGACCTTGTGTTCGGCGTCGGATTTGCGCAAGGGCCGATAATGCAGAAGGTCGCAACCGATTACCCGAACGTGAAGTTTGCAATCGTCGATGGCGTCATTTTTGAGGCGGACGGCAAAACGCCGAAGAAGAACGTAGCGTCGCTCGTTTTCCGCGAACACGAAGGCTCGTATCTTGTCGGGATGATCGCGGCGTATAAATCAAAGAGCGGCGTTCTCGGATTTGTCGGCGGTATGGACATTCCGCTGATACATAAATTCGAGACGGGTTTCGAGGAAGGCGCACGCAGCGTGAACCCGAATATCCGCATCATTGATAATTATGTCGGCGTTACGGATTCCGCATGGAATAATCCGGGCAAGGGCAAGGAACTCGCGCTTTCGCAGATCGAGAACGGAGCCGATGTCATCTTCACCGCAGCGGGAAATTCGGGCCTCGGTGTTTTTGACGCCGTCGAGCAATACGGTATCGATCCGAAGACCGGCGAGGCGCGCAAATTCGTGATCGGCGTCGATTCGAATCAGAACGGCGTCAAACCGGGCTTCGTCCTTACGTCGATGGTGAAACGCGTTGATAATGCGGTGTATGACGTCGTTAAGGAAGTGGTCGAAGGGCACTTTCAAGGAGGCTTTCACGCCTTCGGCCTCGACAAGGACGGCGTTGCGTACGCACTCGACGACTACAATCGCAAGCTTATCCCGCCGGACGTGATCGAGAAAGTCGAAGAGGCAAAACAAAAGATCATCTCAGGCGAGATAAAGGTGACCGACGCAATGGCGAAATGATCTTGACGCAAAGGAACGGTGTTATAATTCCTGAATAAAAATGGCTAGCAACACAAAAACCACAAAACACAAGCCGATAACGGCGGTCGGAAGATCGTGGGTCTTGGATCTGCCTGCTGATTTTGCTCGTGAGAACAACCTCGAGAAAGGGACGCAGGTACTCATCACATTTAAGGATGGGGATCGAGTAAACGCCGAAGTCCTGCCACCGCTCTCAAAACGCGTACGAACCGTGGCTGAAAAAGTGCTGACCAAACGCCGGAAAGCGTACGAGGAGCTCAAGCGAATTGGCGACTGACGAGCTTGTCTATCTCCCGATCGAAGAAGCGATAAGTCTGCACATCTTTTTGATGCGGTCGTGGGATGAGCTTTATTTTGGCGTAGATCGCCGAGATCTGATCGAGTCGGCCATTGCTCGGCCACAACAGGCTGCAGTTTACGAAGGTGCCGACATGATTCGCCAAGCGGCATCAATGTGCTTCGGCCTTATTAAGAATCATCCATGGGTCGGAGGGAACAAGAGGACCGCAACCTTCCTTATGGAAGCATTTTTGGAATTAAACGGCAGCGAGCTAGCAGCGGAAGATGATGAGATCGTTCAAGCTGCGTTGGACATCGAAGCGGACAGATGGGGTGTTGACGAGATCGAGGCTTGGCTGCGTCAACGAGTTGTCCCGACAAAGGACTGAATGCTAGAGCTTAGAAACATTACAAAGACGTTCGGGTCGGTGGTTGCGAATAGCGACGTGTCGCTAAAGGTCGAGAAGGGCAAGATCCACGCGATCGTCGGCGAGAACGGAGCCGGAAAATCCACGATCATGAAGATCGCGTACGGGTTTTATAACGCGGACAGCGGCGAGATATTCTTCGACGGACGCGAGGTCTCGATACGCAATCCGCAGGACGCGATCGCTCTCGGGATCGGCATGGTGCACCAGCATTTTATGCTCGTCGAGGCGATGACCGTCGCCGAGAATATCATCCTCGGTGCGGAGACCGGTTCGGTTGTGAATCTGGATATCGACAAAGCGGAAGGCGAGATACGAAAGCTCTCAGAGGACCTGAAGCTTGGCGTCGATCCGCGTGCCTTCATCGAGGATCTTTCCGTCGGGCAGCAACAACGGGTCGAGCTGCTAAAGGCTCTCTACCGCCACGCCGATCTGCTCATCTTGGACGAACCGACGGCCGTACTCTCGCCGCAGGAGATCGAGGATTTTTTTGCCATTCTTCGCCGTATGCGCGAACAGGGCAAGACGATCATCATCATCACGCACAAGCTCGACGAGGTGCTTGCCATCTCCGACGAAGTTACCGTGATGCGAGACGGAAAGGTCGTCGGAAATGTTACGACGAGCGAGACGAACTCAAAAGAACTAGCACGAATGATCGTCGGCCGCGACGTCCTGCTGCGTGTCGAGAAGCCGGACGCTCATCCGACGAATAATGTGCTCGAAGTCGAGGGGCTTTCTGTCCGCGGCAAGCACGAGGTCGCAGTGGACGGAGTTTCGTTTTCGGTGCGTGCGGGCGAGATCGTCGGCGTTGCGGGCATCGAAGGCAACGGTCAGACGGAGCTTGTCGAATGTCTTGCCGGCCTAGTGAGATCCATCGCGGGAAGCGTACGTTTTGATGGCAGCGATATAACGTCTGCGTCGGCACGCAGGCGAAAAGAGCTTGGCATCGCGCACATCCCGGAGGATAGGCATCGGCGCGGTTTGCTGCTGAATTCGGACCTTTCCGAGAATGCGATCCTTGGCGTTCATTATCGTCCGCCGATCGCGTCGGCGGGATTCATCAGCAGTGCGGCGGTCGAAAAACGTGTAAATGAGATCATCGAGAATTTTGACGTGCGGCCGCCGAACGCGGAACTGCCCGCGCGTGCACTCTCGGGCGGCAACCAGCAAAAGCTTATCATCGGGCGTGAATTCGAGATCGAGCCGCGGCTTCTGCTCGTCTCGCAGCCGACGCGCGGCGTCGATATCGGCGCGATCGAATTCATCCATCGTAAACTCATCGAACTGCGCGATTCCGGCGCGGCAATTCTTCTCATCTCTGCCGAACTCGAAGAGGTTACCGCTCTCGCCGACCGCCTCCTCGTCATCCGCGAAGGCAAGATCGCCGGCCAAGTCGATCCCAAAACAACCTCGAACGAAGACATCGGCCTCCTAATGACCGGCGGATGAGGAGTCTCGTCACGAATGCAATTGTTAGCCACGAATGCACGAATAAGGAAAGGAATTGTTAGCCACGAATGCAAAGACGGAGCTCTTAGCCACGAATGCACGAATGGAGAAAGAAGCAATAAGTGGAAAATGAGCAGTGAAGTATTCTGACGGCTTCTTATTCGTGTATTAGTGGCGAATTCTTTTCCTAAGTTTACTATTAATGTCGAATCTAATTTTCAAAGATGAAGCGTACACGATCATCGGGATCTGTATGGAAGTCCATAACAATCTTGGCGCCGGTTTTCTCGAGATCGTTTACAAGGACGCCATCGAACTTGAATTCCGCAGAGCGAGTATTCTGTACGAACGCGAAAAAGAATATGTTGTAAATTACAAAGGTGTGATCTTGCCGCATAAATTCTACGCTGATTTTGTTGTTTTTGACCGGATCATTTTGGAAGTCAAAGGCATGAGCGCGATCGCAGACGAATTCATTGCGCAGGCGCTGAATTATCTGAAGGTTTCAGGGAATCGACTTGCGTTGATTGTTAATTTCGGCGAGATCAAGTTGAGCCATCGCCGAGTGGTCTTGTAAACCGACTATCAGAGCCACGAATGCACAAAGAAGTTAGCCACGAATGCACGAATGAAGAAAGGAATTGTTGGTCACGAATCCAAAGAGGGAGTTCTTAGCCACGAATGCACGAATGAAGAAAGGAATTGTTGGTCACGAATCCAAAGAGAGAGTTCTTAGCCACGAATGCACGAATGAAGAAAGGAATTGTTGGTCACGAATGCAAAGAGGGAGTTCTCAGCCACGAATGCACGAATGAAGAAGGGCATTGTTGATCACGAATGCAAAGACGGAGTTCTTAGCCACGAATGCACAAATGAAGAAGGGCATTGTTGGTCACGAATGCAAAGACGGAGTTCTTAGCCACGAATGCACGAATGAAGAAAGGAATTGTTGGCCACGAATGCAAAGACGGAGTTCTCAGCCACGAATGCACGAATGAAGAAAAAGGGTAGAGGGAGATTTAGAATTTTCTTATTCGTGCATTAGTGGCATATCTCTTCCGAAAAGGTCGTGCATGGCGTTGACGGCTTTTTGGAGGTTTTGCATTGAGGTTGCGTAGGAGATGCGCAGGTGGCCGTCGGCGCCGAAGCCTTCGCCGTCGGTAACGACGATGTGGGCTTCTTTGAGCAATGCTTCGGCGACAGCGGCGGACGAAGGATACTTTTCGCCGAGCAGGGCGCGGACATCGACGAAGGCGTAGAAAGCGCCTTCCGGCATACCGCATTTGAAGCCTTTCACGGTGTTAAGTTCGGGAATGAGCCAATCGCGTCGGCGTTCGTATTCGGCGGTCATCGAATCAACTGCGGCTTTGGTCGCGCCGATATCATCGAGCGCCTTTGCACACGCGTACTGCACGAAAGAGGTCGGGTGCGTTGCGGAATGACTTTGGAGCTTGACCATCGCCTTTGTCCATTCGGGGTTCGCGATCGTGTAGCCGATACGCCAGCCCGTCATCGCGAATGTCTTCGAGAAACTGCCCGCGACGCAGACGAAATCACGCACTTCATTCGGCAAAACGGCCGAAGAGAATGGCTCCGCGGGCGGATATGCAAAGAAGAGATAGCATTCGTCCGTGATGACATAGACGCCGCGTGACGCACAGAGTTCGATGATGCTGATGAGTTCGTCTTTCGGGACGACGCGGCCGGTCGGATTATTCGGCGAATTGACGATGAGCAGCTTTGTCTTTTCGCTGATCGCGGCCGCGACCATATCGGCAGTTAACACGAAGTCATTCGCCTCTGTCTCGATGTATTTGGGCGTCGCGCGGCAGAAATGCACGATCTCCGGGAACGTGACCCAATACGGCTTCGGGATCAGGACCTCATCGCCCGGATCCAACAGCGTGCAGGCCGCGTTGAACAACGCCTGCTTGCCGCCGCACGACGCGGCGATCTCTTGCACGGTAAGCTCCGCCCCGAATTCTATCGCATAGAAATCCACGATCGACCGTCGGAATTGCGCAAGGCCCGACGCCGGCGTGTATTTCGTTAACCCGGCATTTAAACCTTCGATCGCGAGATCCTTGATGAATTCCGGCGTGTCGAAATCCGGTTCGCCGACCGAGAGATCGATCACGTCGATACCTTTTGCACGCATTTCTGACGCCATTTGAGCCGCGATCATCGTCGATGAGCCGTGCATCGACGCGACGTTTTCAGAGACAGTGAAATCAGCCATACAAGAAGATTCTAGCCTTTATCTTTGAGGAAGCCGAATTGTAAGAATGCGGCGACGGCCTTAAGCGAGTTTTTCGCGCATCCTTGCTTCGACGGGTTCGGGGATGAGGCCTTCGACGCGTCCGCCGAGCAGGAACACCTGCTTCATAAGGGTAGATGAGACGTAAGAAAATTCTTCGCCGGCCATCAGACACACGGTTTCGATCGTTGGTTCGAGGCGGCGATTCATGAGCGCCATGCGAAGTTCGTATTCGTAGTCGCCGACCGCGCGAATGCCGCGAACGATCGCCGACGCACCGGAGGCGCGGGCAAATTCCGCCGTCAGGCCCGAAAAACTCTCAACTGAAAGGCTGCAACCGTCGCATTTCACGCCCTTTAAGACCTCGCGGATCATCTCGCAGCGTTCTTCGACCGAGAACATCGGCTGCTTGTCGGGGTTATTGAGCACGGCGACGACGATCTCGTCAAAAAGCGGCGTCGAGCGCTCTAAGATGTCAAGGTGTCCGTTCGTTATGGGGTCAAAAGAGCCGGGGAATATTGCTTTTCGCATCTTGATGTAAATACAATGTAATTACAGATTGTAATTATTTCGTCAGACAGATGACGATCTGCTTTCAAAACGATCACTTACGGTGGTAAACTTCCGTCTATCGAAAGGTATTCCAACGCTTTGCGAGACAAACATAGCACAGTAATAAATATGGGCAAAACCGGAACTGCCGCGGCATTTTACGATCTCGAAGGGACGCTCGTCAGCACGAACCTCGTCCACACGCTCGCTTTCTACGCGAAGCGCCAGCAAGGCGTGTGGCAGACGGCGAAAAAGAGCGTCGAGACGCTCGTGAAATTGCCGTTCTTCGGCGTCGCGGATCTTTATTCGCGAAACGTCTTTAATGAAGTGTTCTTCCGAAGCTACGAGGGATTTTCGCAAGATCGTCTGCGTTATTTTTCGGAAGAACTGTTCGAAGAGGTACTAAAGCCCGCGATCTTTCCCGGTACGGCGGAATTGATCGCGCAAGGAAAGAAGATCGGGCAGCGGCAGGTCGTGCTCACCGGCGCTTTGGATTTTACGATCGACCGGCTGACAGAATATCTGGGGATCGACGATTACGTCGCGAACCGTCTCGAATTCGTGAATGGTTATGCGACCGGCCGCGTTCTGCCGCCTGTGATGGCTTCAGCGACTAAGGCAAAATGGATACGCGAATACGCCGAACGCGAGAATATCAATCTCTCCGATTCGTACGCGTATTCCGACAGTATCTCGGACCTCCCGATGCTCTCGATCGTCGGCCACCCCGTCGCCGTCTGCCCCGACTTCCGCCTGAAACAAACCGCAAGACAACACGACTGGGCGGTCCTGGATCTTAAGTGATCTCTGCCGCCCGCAGCGTGGGCGCGAGCATAAAGCCCGGGGCGGCAAGCCCCAGAAACGGATTGGAGAATAGAGTGATGGTCGAGACGATAATCGAGTCGGTGCCGCTGCTGGATAAAGAAGTCAAATAACGGGTCTATGTGCTAAAATGGCTACTGTAGCTATTTTATTGACAGGAGAAGTGTTTTACGATGACATATACGGTTAAGGAAGCGAAGGACAAGCTAAGCAGTCTTATTCGGCTGGCCGAAAAAGGGCAGCCACAGGTTATTAAGCGTCACGAGAAAGAAGTTGCTGTTGTCGTGTCGATAGAGGACTGGAAAAAAGCCGGTGGGAAGAAGGAGAGCCTTTTGGAACTTTTTCAAGGCAGCGGCTTGGAAGCGATTTTGGATGATCTGGATAATCGGTCGCAGGAGCCCGTGCGAGACTTTTCATTTGACTAATGAGTTATCTGCTCGATACCAATGTCGTTTCCGAAACCGAGAGACCGGTCCCGGATAAGAAGGTGATCAAATGGCTGGCCGAAACCGATCCGGACGATACATATCTAAGTGCATTGACTGTGGGCGAAATAAAAAAGGGTGTGTCTAAGCTTCCGTCGGGAAAACGAAAGGCTCACATACAAAATTGGCTCGAAGTCGTTCGAAAGCAGTTTGGCGGTCGGATATTGCCTCTAACCGAAGACACTTTTTCCGTTTGGGGCAAAATGATGGCCGAATTTGAGAAGAAAGGAATCGTGCGACCGGCTCTTGATTCGCTGCTCGAAGCAACAGCATTGGAACACGATCTGATTTTAGTCACCCGAAATGTGCGGAATTTTACCGACAGCAATGTAACGATTCTGAACCCGTGAGAATACTGAATCCGAATGGGGTTCATGGCGGCCGGAAAAAAGACTTAACGCCCGCAGTTGCGGGCTTGGGCGAAATTTGTTGACGAGGCGCTAGGGCTTACGCCCTAGGCTTTATGCTGATCGCCCGCTCTGCGGGCTGCCGTTGGTTCGGCGCAGATTTCCCAGGGTTCACGCCCCTGGGTTTTATGCTGGTCGCTCGCTTTGCGGGCTTTCCAAGATCTGTCGTGGTTTTCCTTAAAGCGACTGCCCTTCAATAAGACTGGAGGTACTGGCTTTGAATTGACCATGCCTTAAACGAAGTAAAGGAGAACGAGATGAATGCACCAAATCTTGAGCATATCGGTGGTGATATGAATGCAAGTGGCGTTAGAAATTTGAATATGCCTAAACTCAAACATGTCGGCGGCAATTTTGTGGTCGACGGCACCCACCTGGCCAAACTTCCGCCTTCGCTCGAATACATTGGTGGAGACGCCATGATCTCTGGATCAGAACCTATATCACTTTTTATCGAGCTTCTTGAGTTCAAGCGTCAGGGAAAGCTGAAGGGGAATATTGTATTGGATGGGATCGTTGTTGACGGATCACAAACCGAAACAGACCGCCCGTGGTGGAGGTCCTGGTAGACTGGATAATGGTTTTATGGCACTAGCACTAAGACGTAAGACGCACGAATCGATCGTGTATATTGACAAGGATTCGGCGCCGCGGATCATGC
>DAORTR010000071.1:0-13177 GCA_035432765.1 Pyrinomonadaceae bacterium | reverse complement strand
CCGTTGGAATTTAGCTCGCTGTTCTACACATTCCGCTCCGCTCCATGTGTAGCTAAATTCTTGCCGCATGCAAAGCACGCTTTTTATTTAGTCCACGGCTTTTAAGCCGTGGCACATCGGACGAAGCCGTGAGGAGGCGGATAGTCGTCGGCAACTTTCCGCTGTTGGAAATCATCGAAATGCGGTAAACTAGCGTTTCCTCTTTGGGGGGCGACAGGCTTCGACAGGGGCTTGTATAGATCTTTGAGTGCACGTCGGGCTTTTTGTAGGTGAGCCCGTTAACAAAACTTGCAAAACACAAATGCTAATCAAGAATTAGCTCTTGCTGCCTAATTAACTTTAGCCACAGCAATGTCTTACCGGAAGTCCGCCTGATGCGACCGGATAAGGCATAACTCAGTTCGGGCTCGCTTTGCGCCAACACCTGCGGCGTGAGGTTAAAGTAAGCCGGGTTAGCCTTTGACGAGGTCTTGTCTGTTCATCTGCTCGTCTTTGGCGAAATTCAAGTGAATGGACTAAACGTGTAGATCGCACTGGTCGCAACCTTTGGATGCGGGTTCAATTCCCGCCGCCTCCACCATCTCTATTCTTTCAAAGCCCTTATCACGGCTACTCCTCTCTCTTCCTTTGGTTCGCAGGTTCCTTTACTAAGTGCCGCGTCGTTTCATCCGTTACGCTGAACGGCGTCGCGGGGAAGCGGGTCGTGTTGGCGGGACCGAGGTATTCGGGATCGTTTGCCGGGAGTTCGCCGGTCGTAGGCGTTGGGGTTGTCGTATCGAGTTCTTCGACCGGCGTGCGCGCGCCGCCAAATAATTTCGATACGTAAAATCCGTTGATTATCAGCGCTCCTCCGACGAGCATCGGAATAATACCGACGATCCAAAGTCGGCTCAAGATCTCGGCATCGCCCGGCGACGTTTGGCCGCTCAAGATCAACCCTTGCATAAAAATGTAAAGGAAGATCATTAGGCCAAGGCCGATCGAGCCCGTGATCATTCCGGCTTTTATCTCGTTGCGCCTCCGGCTGTCCGGCGTTGTGCCTTTTAACCGATCGAGTTCGGCCTTCTCGCCGCGATCCGGAGTCGCAAGTGCCTGCTTGACCGCCGCGAGGTGCGCCCCGCACACTTTGCAGAACCTCAAGCCTTCTTCTTGTGTCGATCCGCACTTTGGACAAAACATACGTGTATTATTGCGCGTTTGAAGGGGGAATTACGAAGATTCTTGAGGAAATGTTCGCTGGTTACGGAAGGCCTGCGGGCGTTACCATCTGCCTGCTTCTTCGACAGCCGTGCGGATGGTCGTTTCGATCTCATCGAGGTGCGCTTGAGTATCGGCTTCGCAGCGTAGGACGAGGATGGCTTGCGTGTTCGAGGCCCTCACCAAGCCCCAGCCGTGATCGAATTTTATACGCGCTCCGTCGATCGTATTTACATCATGATCGATCGAGAATTGCTCGGTAACGCGTTTTACGACGTCGAATTTCTTATCATCCGCGCAATCGACCCGTATCTCGGGCGTCGAGAAAGTTTCCGGAAGGTCGGCGAGCAACTCCGACAGCGTCTTGTCGGACTTTGAAAGTATCTCCAGAACTCTTGCCCCGGCGTAGGTCGCGTCATCAAACCCGTAAAATCTGTCAGCAAAGAAGATATGGCCGCTCATCTCGCCGGCAAGCGCGGCGTCGGTCTCTTTCATTTTCGCCTTGATGAGCGAATGGCCGGCTTTCCACATCACGGCGTCGCCGCCGTGCGCGCGAATGTCGTCAAAGAGCGTTTCGGAACATTTCACTTCCGCGATGATGGTCGCGCCCGGATCTTCTTTGAGCACCGCACGCGAGAGAAGCACCATTAGTTCGTCGCCCCAAAGTATGCGTCCGTTTTCGTCAACAACGCCGATGCGGTCGCCGTCCCCATCGAACGCGATGCCGATATCGGCGGCATTCTCGCGAACTGCGTTGATCGTATCGGCTAGATTCTCAATGACGGTCGGATCCGGATGATGGTTCGGAAAATTCGAATCAGGCTCGACAAAGAGCTTGATCATTTCAACGCCAAGCAGATCGAAAACAGGCACCGCCGTAACGCCCGCCATTCCATTGCCCGCATCGATAACGGCCTTGATCGGCCGCGTTCCCATCGAAATTCGACGCGCGAGATCGTCGCAATATTTATCGAGCACGAAGATCTCTTCAGATGTCCCGATGCCGCTCACAAATTCGCCCTTTTCGGCGATCGCGCCGATCTCTCGGATCTGTTCGCCAAACAGAGCCGCGTGGCCGAGGCAGATCTTGAACCCGTTATGATCCGGCGGATTGTGAGAACCCGTTATCATCACGCCGCCATCGACATCGTGTGTAAAAACGGTGTGATATAGAACGGGCGTCGGCACTTGCCCGACCGAGATGACGTCGATGCCGGACGCATTCAATCCATCCGAGAGGATCTTGGCGAAGATAGGCGAGCTTTCCCGAGCGTCGAACCCGATCGCGATCTTTCGCGCGTCATTTCGCACAAAGAACGTCCCGATCGCACGCGACAGATCGACGACGACGGCCTCGTTCAGGTGCTCGCCGACGATGCCGCGGATGTCATATTCCCGAAATATGTTCTTATCGATCACGCTTCTAGTAGTTTGGCCGAATTTCGTATGCGAATCAACGCGCGCCGAAGTCTTTGCTATACTGTCCAGATCGACACTAAAAGGCAACCGCCTGTCTGTGTAAGCGCATCGAAAACTTTGACCAAAGCCGTTTGCAGCCCGATCTCTATGCTTTCCTTTCGCAAAAATATTTCGTTTCTTTTTGTTTGCTTCTTGGCGCTGAGCGCCGCGGCATTCAGCCAAACGCCGGCGCCGACTCCGACGCCGTCCGATGACATCGGCACTTCGAAAGTCTTTGAGGTCAGGCTGCCCGTAACGGTTACTATGGGCAAAAAGGAACTTGTCAGCGGAATGACGCGCGGTGATTTTGCGGTCTTTGAGGACGGTGTCCGCCAGGAAGTTACCTATTTTTCAGACGAAAAGACGAATCCGCCCGTTTTTGTCGGGGTTCTGATGGATACGTCGCCATCGACGGCCGGCAAGCTTAAATTCGAGAAAGAAGCCGCTCGGAACTTCATCTACACGGTTACCCGTTTGCGAAAGGACAAGGCCGCGTTCATGACGTTCGACCACGAGATCAAGCTGCTTCAGGATTTCACCGATAAGCTCGACCTGCTCGACACTGCGGTCGATAAGGTCAACAAAACCGGTTCACAGACCGCGCTCTACGACGCTATCTGGGAGTTTTGCGATGAAAAGATGCGAAATGTCCCCGGCCGTCGCGTTCTCGTCATTATTACGGATGGCGACGATACATACAGCCGTGCGGTCCTTGCTGATGCCATCGATATCGCGCAGCGCACCGAGACGACGATCTTTGCGATCTCGACCAAGGCGGGATTCCTCGGCACGGTTCCCGGCGTCGAGATGGGAATGGACCGCGATTCCGGCGACAAAGCTCTCAATAAGCTTTGCGAAGAAACGGGCGGCGACGTCTTCTATACGGGCGATATGCTCGAGCTCGAACGTTCGTTCACGAAGATCTCGAAAGAACTCCGTTCGCAGTACATCATTACCTACAAGCCTTCGGATCAGAATCTGAATGGCAGGGTTCGGAAGGTCGAGGTCAAGTTCACCGATCCGAAGAAGGCCAAGGAATATAAGATCAGGACGAAGTCCAGCTATCGTGCAGTAAAGGATAGTTTGAGATAAGGAAGACAAGAGGTTTTTGTGATGTTTCGAAAGTTGGGTTTTGTATTGGCGTTCGCCGTGCTTTGCACCGGGTTCTTTTTTGCAGGCGACGCAGAGAATGCCGCCGCTCAGTCCGTCTCCCCACAACCGACGGCGTCGCCGTCCGCAACGCCGCCGCCGATCATCGACGACGAGATCTTAAAGATCGATACCGAGGTCGTCAACGTGCTTTTTACCGCACAGGACCGCAATCGCCGTCTGCTGACGAATCTTACGCAGTCCGACATAAAGCTCCTCGAGGATGGCGTTCCGCAGGAACTCTCGGCATTTACGCGGCAGGTGGATCTGCCCTTGAGCCTTTCGATCCTGATAGACGTGAGCGTCTCGCAGCAGCGTATGCTTCCTGACGAGAAAGACGCAGCGATCTCCTTCCTCGAATCGGTCGTTCGGCCGTCAAAGGACGAAGTAGCTGTCCTGAGTTTTACGGGCGAGACCACTCTCGAACAAGATATGACGAACAACCTCACGCGGCTGCGGCGGGCGATCGAGAACGTCAAATTCGTTCCGCCTTCGGGATATATCGGCGGAGGGGTCGTTGTCGGCGGTTCAGTGCCCGGAACGCCGCCGATCTCTGGACGAAATCAGGGAATTCAAGGCTCGACCGCGATCTGGGACGCGATCTGGGTAACTTCGCGCGAGGTCCTCGGTTCGTCGCCTGAGAGAACGCGCCGCGCGATCATCCTGCTTACGGACGGGCAAAATACATCGGGCCAAAAACGGCTCGATGACGCAGTTGACGCCGCCGTTCGCTCCGAAGCGATAATTTATTCGATTGGGATCGGCGACAATTTTTACGGCGGCGTCGATAAGGGCACGCTCAACAAGGTTTCGGAACGCACCGGCGGGCGGGCCTTCTTCCCGCGTGACGAGAACGAACTTCGGCAGGCTTTCAAGCAGATCGAGGAAGAGATGCGTTCACAGTACTTGCTCGCTTACGAGCCGAGCAATCAGAACCGCGACGGTTCATTCCGAAAGATCGAGATCCAGCTCGTAAATCCGCAGCTAAAGGATCAGAAGATCAAACTAACGCATCGACAAGGCTACTTCGCAAAATCGGAAAAGGTCGATAAGAAATAGCTGCGGCGAAACTTATTGCCCTGAGCACTCCGGGGAATTCACCCACCATTGGTTGCCCCAAGGATCGATAAAACCGGCGGCGCGGCCGTAGCCGTAGTCGCCCGGTTCTTGATTACCCGTCGCTCCGCACTCGATGCCCTTCGCATACGTGCCGTCAACATCCTCGAGCGGCAAAAAGACCCCGCATGCCTGCGGCGCCCACTTATCGCTAGAATGCGCGAACATTATCAACCCGCCGTTCAGCGTAAATTCTGCGTGCATTATCGACCCGTCATCGCGCGCTTCGAGCAATTTCTCCTCGGCCCCAAAAACGTCTTTGATAAATTCGATAAATCCCTCGGCATCGCTCGGCAGAACGATGTACGGGCATACGGGCGTGTAATATTCCGGCAGATTCATATTCGTTTTTCCTTGATCGTCTTTTCAAATTCTTTATCAGCGGGCGTAATGTGACTCAGAACACAGAGCCACTTGTCCTCGCGTTTGACAAAAACATCCGTCGTCCACTCGTCCGCATCGAACTGCTGTCCGCCAAAATGTGCGGTGTTTACGACGCGGCAGGTAATAACGGCGGTCTCGCCGTAAACCTCGACCCGAGCTTCGCCTACCATATCGAACGAACTATGCGTTAAGGCGCCCGAACGGACGAATTCAAGAAAATTTTCCTTCGTCGCAATACCGCGTTCTGAGACGATCACCCATTCCTGAGCCATGAAAGCCCCGATACGATCCGCATCGTTCGCGACCATCGCCTCCGCCCACGCCGAGCCGAGTGCTAGAAGCTCTTGTTGTGTTTGACCTGAATGCATATAAGAGAATCGGTTTGACGTTGGCAGGCGGACGGGTCAGTCGTAAGCCTGTCGCCGGTGTCGGACAGAAATGATGTCGATCCTTACCTCGTCATCACAGAATAGATTAGATCACTCGGCAATCACTCACTCGGAGCCGCCAAAGGTCGTGTGCACCCTTTAGCTTCTTGCATCCCGACGGCCGCGGATCAAAACCAAGTGCCTAGATCTTCCCGAATATGCGTTTAACGATCAGAGGCGGAAGTTTTTCGAGCTCCTTTCGAGCAGCTCTCGCAAAAACGATAGCGTAGTCAGGCATTCAGCTTTTTCTTCTTCGTTAGGATCGATCTTACAGTCTCTAGGGTCTCGCGCGGCTCGCCTTGGCGTCTTTTCGCGGTCAGTACGTCGAAGAAATCCTCCCAGATATCGCCATGCTTTCTTAGGTCTATCTGGACGGCCACTCGCTCGCCAGCTTCATTAGTTACGTAGTTTATTCCGCTTTTCATAACCGAATCTTATCACGCCCAGCCTTTCACGATCATAGAATGCTCGAGGGTACCGATCAGCCGTTCTTAAACGAACATTTTGCCGGGGTTCAGTACGCCGTTCGGGTCGAAAGTTCGTTTTATTCCCTTCATTACGGCGAGCGTCGCTTCATCGACGGCGTAGCCTAAATATGGGGCTTTGACGTAACCGATGCCGTGTTCGCCGGAGATCGTGCCGCCAAGTTCGACCGCGAGTTTGAAGGTCTCGCTTACGCATTTTCGCGCGCGCGCGACGGCCTCGGCGTCATCGCGATCGACAACGAAGTTCACGTGAATATTCCCGTCGCCTGCGTGCCCGAAATTCGCCACGAATGTGTCGTTCCGTTTGCCGATCTGCTCGACGCCGGCGACAAGCTCAGGCACGCGCGAACGCGGAACGACAACGTCCTCGTTGATCTTCAAAGTGCCGTATTTCATCAGGCTGGGCGAGATCGCACGACGTACGTCCCAGAGCTTATCCTCTTCGTCTTTTGAGCGGGCACGGATCACGTCAAAGCCGCCGTTCTCCTCGATGATCTGCTCGATGAGCCGCGCGTTCTTCTCGACCTCTTCGCGCGAACCGTCAACGGCGACGAGCAAGATCGCCTCGGCGTCACGCGATAGCCCGAACGCAAAATTCTCCTCGACGGCCGCAATGCAAAATTTGTCGATCGCTTCCATCGCCATCGGAAGAAGGCCGTGCGGCGTGAACTTGGTGAGAACCTTGCACGCGGCCGCCATTGACGTAAAATTCGCACGCACGGTCGATGTCGCTTCCGGCATCGGGAGCAGTTTCAAAGTTGCCTCGGTGATGATGCCGAGCATTCCTTCCGAGCCGCACATCAAGCCCGTCAGATCGAATCCCACAACGTTCTTGACCGTTCTGCCGCCCGTGCGAATGACCTCGCCGGTGCCGGTTACGACCTCGAGGCCGAGTACGTGATGCTTAGTTACGCCGTATTTCGGCGTACGCATACCGCCCGCGTTCTCGGCGATGTTGCCGCCGATGTATGAATCCTTGTAGCTTGCGGGATCCGGCGCAAAAAGCAATCCGACCTCGGCTGCCGCCTGCTGAACGTCGTAGGTCGTCAGACCCGGCTGGCAGGTCATATAAAGATCATCGACATTCAATTCGACGATCGTTTTCATACGATCGGTACCGACGACGATGCCGCCTTCGACCGGAACCGCGCCGCCCGTGTATCCAACGCCGCCGCCGCGCGCAGTTATCGGGAAGAGATATTCATTGGCCAGCTTTACGATCGCCGCCATCTCGTGCGTGGTCGAAGGAAAGACGACCGCCTCGGGCGGGAACTTTTCTTTGACGGCATCGGCGCCGTACGGCTCGACGCGTTCAGGATCTACAACGACATTCTCGTCGCCGACGATCTCACGCAATTTCGCCAAAACTTCCGGCTTCGACGCATTCGTCGTCTTCCGCCCCGCTGAATTGAAATGGATCGATTCGAACATTGTATTTACTCGAACTGCTTTTTACTATTTTGCCACGAATTCACGAATGACTGAATCAGCAATAGCCAAAGTGCATCATATTCCCCTCGGATCACCCTGTGGCCCTAAGATTCCCAGGCGATCGAACTCACGAACGACCAAGAAGGTGGCCACGAAGGCACGAAGGCACGAAGGGATGAAGGCGATAATCGCCTCCTTTCTTAGTGCCCTCGTGCCTTAGTGGCCACTTCCTCTTTGCGACGAATCAACGACGAACGGACCAGTATTTTCGGCAAACGGGCGAATTCTGCTACACTCTTGGCACCGATTCTTAAATTCATTCCAGGTTAAAAAGGTAACCACAGAGTTATGGCAGAGAACGAAGAACTTCCGCCCGATAGTTACGAACGTGAATTGACGACCGACCTAGACGATGACACGCCGGATAAGCCGAAAGGGATGGCGTTGCATACGAAGATCTTCATTGGCCTTGCCATTGGCGTCTTCGGCGGGCTGATCGCGAATTATGCGGTCGGCGGCAAAGACCCATGGCTCGTGTGGACCGTCGATAATTTCACGAAGCCGATCGGCACGCTCTTCTTGAATTTACTTTTGATGATCGTCGTGCCGCTCGTTTTTTCGTCGCTCGTCGTGGGAGTTGCCGGCATCGGCGACATACGCAAGCTCGGGCGAATTGGCGCGAAATCATTTGCATATACGCTCGTTATCTCTGCGATATCGGTCGTCATCGGCTTGACGCTCGCGAACACGATCCAGCCCGGCAAACGTATAAGCGCAGAGACGGCGGCCGTCCTGAAAGCCGAATTCTCCAGCGGCGCTTCCGCCGCGGCGGACGCACAAAAGAAAGCGGCGGAATCAGCAAAGGCCGATTCGCCGATGATGCAGGCGGTAAAGACCGTCGTCCCCGCGAACATATTCAACTCGCTCTCAGGAACGAGCCCGAATATGCTGCACATAATGTTCTTTGCGTTGATCATCGGCATTGCGATAACGCTGCTGCCGGCGCCGGTCTCCGAGCCTTTTGTAAAGTTCAACGAGGCACTGTTCGCAATCACCGCGAAGATAATCGACATCGTGATGAAACTTGCGCCTTATGCCGTCGCGTGTCTGTTGTTCAACAACATTGCGGTGTTCGGGCTCGAGCTCCTCGCCTCTCTCGGCTGGTTCGTCGCAACGGTGCTTCTAGGCCTTGCGATACACTTCTTCGGGGTTTATTCCCTAGCGATCTACTTCTTGTCGAAGATCAACCCGATCGACTTTTTCCGCCGCGTTCAGACCGTAATTTTGACCGCATTCTCGACGTCTTCGTCCAACGCGACACTCCCGACCGCGCTTCGCGTCTCGCACGAAAATCTTGGCGTGCCGAAGGAGATCAACAATTTCGTCCTGACGGTCGGCGCGACCGCGAACCAGAACGGCACAGCGCTTTACGAGGGCGTAACCGTGCTCTTCCTCGCACAGCTCGCGGGCGTCGATCTAACGCTCGGCTTGCAGCTTTCGGTCGTCTATTTGGCGATCTTAGGCGGTATCGGCACGGCGGGCGTTCCTTCCGGGTCGATACCGTTCATCATCGGAATTCTATTTATGATCGGCATCGATCCCGCGTTGATCGCGATCATCATAGGCGTGGATCGCATCCTCGATATGTGCCGCACAACGCTGAACGTCGTCGGCGACCTGACGGCCGCAACGTATGTCGCGCGCAGCGAAGGCTACGAGCTTCTGCAGACCAGCGAGTCGGCAGGGATCGGTTAAGAAACGCGAAATATGTTCCCGATCGGCGACGACAACTCGGACCGGACAATTACGCCCTTTGTGAACTACGCGTTCATCGGGCTGAATATCCTTGTCTTTCTTGCTCTCCAGCAATTGGGTTCGAACGAACATTTTACTTACGCGTTCACGCTTGTGCCTCGGGAAATAACGTCGGGAACGGACATTGTTGCGACCATTCCGATAATCAACCAAGCGGGAAAAACGGTCGGCGAGATACAGAATTACTCAGCGCCGCTCGGCGTATATTTCAACGTGATCTCGTCAATGTTTATGCATGGCAGCATAATGCACATCGCTGGAAATATGCTGTTCCTATGGATCTTCGGCGATAATCTTGAAAACCTGCTCGGACACGTGCGTTACGCTGCTTTCTATCTCTTTTGCGGGGTCGCGGCGGCCTTCGGCCAGATCATTATGGGGCCGGATTCCCTGATCCCGATGCTCGGCGCATCGGGGGCGATATCGGGCGTGCTCGGCGGATATGTTCTGCTTTTCCCGACGAGACAGGTGCGGGCGATCATCTTCAACTTTCTGACGACCGTGCCTGCGTTCGTTGCTATCGGGATCTGGATCGTTTATCAGCTTGTTTCGGGTTACTTTACCGATCCGGGAACGGGCGGCGTCGCTTATGCGGCGCACATCGGCGGGTTCATCGCGGGAGCGGCCACGGTGCATCTTTTTGCGCTCGGCCGCAGGCCTTAGCCGTCGATCTCGAAAGGCTCACGGTCGAGGGAAAGGTTCGTGTTGTAGTAAGGGTCGCAAGATATTTGATCCGGCCAGGTTTCCCGCAATCGGTCGAGTTCGTCTTTCGAAAGATCTTCCGGCACTTCGCGTGTATCTTTCATCACGACATACGGCGTATAGAGAACCCGCAACTCGTTTTGCCAAAGCCGCAAGCATAGATCGACGTCGAACAATTCATTCGGAAACTCGCCGGCTCGAAAGCCGCCGACGCTTTCGAACACTTCCTTCCTGATCGCCATCGCACGCCACGAGACCGCGGAATAATTGCCGATCAGACCAGCACGAAAGAAATACCCGTTCGCGTTCTGCGGATAGCCATTGTGTGCCTTGAGAACGCCTCTTTCGCCGCCCAAGATCAATCCCGTCTGATCGATCGCTCCGTCCTTTCTGAGGATCTTGCATCCTGCGGCACCGACATCTTTTTGCGAAACGTATGATGCAAGCTCGTCGAGCCAATCATTAGAATGTGGGGTCAGGCTGCGGTCGAGAAAGACGATGGTTTCTCGTCTCGCATTCGCCGCGGCCTCGTTCAGACCGCGTGCGAGATCGTCCGAATCACGGACGTAGATCGTCTCGCAGCTCTCGATGTCAAAGGGCTTTCCGTCGCCTACGACAATGAGCGTTAGACCGCTCTTGCCGTGCGGATATCGAACGCGATTTAGTCCGTCCGCGGCCTCGACGACGTCGGCTTTGATGCCTGTCCGTTTAAAATGATCTGCGATCGCGACACGCGCCTTTTCGAACGCGTACGGCTTTGCGCCTCGGTTTGCCGCGACGCTCGTCGCAACCGCGCGCCAATGGTAGAGAACGCGCGGGATGTGACGTATTTCTTCGGACGAGATCCGCTCGATCACGCGTAACGCAAGGTCATAGTCCTGGCTTCCTTCGAGGCCGATGCGAAAACCGCCGATCTTCCGCAAAAGCTCGGTATCGTAAGCCGATAGATGCGTGACCATATTTAGCGAAAGCATCAGATCGGGTGAAAAGCCGGGCTTGAATTTCGGGTCGGAACGATGGCCTTCCGTGTCGATAACATCCTCGTCGCTAAAGATCATCTTCGCTTCGGGAAAGCGGTTCAATTCGGCGGCAACGTAAAAAAGCGCGTCTTCGGCAAGTTCGTCGTCGTGATCAAGCAATACGCAAAATTCGCCTGTCGCAAGCCCGAGCGCGGAATTCGACGCAGCGGAAATGTGTCCGTTTTCTTCGCGAAAGACCACTTTTACACGCCCGTCCTCTGCGGCAAGTCTTTCAAGGAACGGTCGGATGTGCGGCGTTGTCGAAGCATCGTCGGCAATGCAGAGTTCCCAGTTCGCGTAGATCTGGCGTCGGACGGAATCGACGCATTTTGCGAGCCAAACTTCGTCGATATTATAGACAGGAAGGATCACAGAGAACTTCGGCTCTAATTCGAACCCCGCGATCTTGCCGCGCAGCTTGTCACGTTTCGCATCGTCAAGCTTCTCTCGCTCGATGTAGCGTTCGTAGGCACGCGCATTTTTTCGCTTTCGGTTATATGCGCGGACCAAGGCGGCAAACCCTGCGATCCCGCTCTCACGAAACGCGGCGACGGATCGGCCAACTTTTTCGCCCATTTCGCTCATCGTTTTTGAAGCTGCATTGTCCAGCCTTCGGGATTGATCGGGATCGTAACGGTCTCGCCGTTCCTCGCCGCGTCGAACTCGCGTGCGTGAGCGGCAAAGTCCAGGTCCTTGAAACGCGGCTGCTTCCAATCCGCAACAAAACCCCAGATCATCAGCAGAGCAGGCAGAATAAAGAGATAGCGGAGCCGTCCGACGCGCGGATTGGTCGCAAGGAAAAATAGACTTGCCAAAAAGGCGAGTCCGGGGAACATCCAATACCGCGATGCCGTTAGAGGAGTTTCCATCGCGATCCATTGCGGTTCGAGCTTCGTAACGGCAGGATTTACGAGCGCAGTCGCAAATACAAGCACCGCGAAAATTATCAGCAAGCGCAGCTCCTGCTTGCCCCAGATAAAGGCAAGGACGAAGACCGCAACGCCGCCCGCCGCAATGATCGACGCGAGGACATCCGTCCACAACAAATGGCTATGTCGCAACAGCCCGTAGTTCTTCGCTCCGACCAGCGAGCCGATGAAAACCTGCCCGGCAAGTATGCGCATCGCGCCAAAAAAACTTGCGCCGAGCACTTCACTCGACGGCCTTTCGTTCGTAAATAGCGCCGAGAACTGAACCACGCAGCCGATCAGCAGGATCGAGCCGAGAATGAGCAAGCGTCTCTCGCGGCGATAGAAATACTTGATCGCCGCGATCGGCAGCAAAAGCAAGCACAGCGGCCCGCTCAACGCCGACAGCGCGACCGCAACGATATCAAATATCTTCCACGCCATCTCTTCTGCCGGCTTTGCGAAAATGATCAGTAGAACCGTCAGCGCAAGATGCCATTGAGTATTCGTGAGGTTGGCCGACGTTTCGTATGAATTCGGCAGAGCAAGATAAATGAATGCCGCTCCGAAACGAAACAGGCGGCTCGGCACGGCATGCGACATTCTCTCGGACGTGATAAAGAACGCGTTGAAGGCCTGTACAGCGATCGCAAAAAGATTTAGGACGAGCGGTGCCCATGCGAGCGGAACGAGGAGCGAGAAGGCCGCAACGGCTCGCGAAACCGTCTGATAGTATCCTGCCTCCGGCAGCAGAAAGGCAGCGAGCGGATCGAGGTTATAGGCCTGCGCATACCAGACGCGGCCGTCCTCGGCCCAAAATTGTGCATTCGAAACCGCATCCGGCCTGTGGCTAATGACGATCAATGCCGCCGTTACGGAAATTAGCGCATACCAAACGCCCCAAGGTACAGTTCGCAGGACGCGAGCCATGCCGCCGCGGTCGGAGAAGAATGTTGTAAAGTGCGGTTTCACTATTTACGAGCGTTTCGCTTAAGCTTCTCCTACGGGAGCAAAGATGTCAGAAGCCTGTCTGATCTGTCAGAACACAGAGCATAATCGTATCATCAAGACCCGCGAAATGATGT
>DAORTR010000070.1:0-13251 GCA_035432765.1 Pyrinomonadaceae bacterium | reverse complement strand
CGCGACATTCAGCTTGGAAGGCTGACGCTCTACCAACTGAGCTACTCCCGCCCGTACCGATTAGGGATTTTAGATTTCCGATCTTGGATTTGCGTGAGTTTCACGGCTAACCGTAAAACAAAATTTCTCGCTTTTATTCCAAAATCAAAAATCCGCGATCCAAAATCGAAATGGTGCATGGGGTAGGATTTGAACCTACGTAGGAAATTAATCCGTCGGGTTTACAGCCCGATGCCATTGACCGCTCGACCACCCATGCAATTAACTGTTCTCGTCAATGCTTTCGGCGCTTTTTTAGAGCCAAATAGCAAATTTTCAATAATAGCGAAGAGGTTTTCAACTTGCAAGTCCGAAAACGAGGGTTTTTGCAGAAGAATGTACCGAATTTATTTGGATGCGGCTCGCGGGTGAAAGCGTTCGTAGTTTTTCTTTAGCTGCTTGCTTGTAACGTGCGTGTATATCTGGGTCGTCGAGATGTCGGCGTGGCCGAGCATCATCTGAACCGACCTTATATCCGCATCATTCTGAACGAGATGTGTCGCAAAAGAATGCCTCAGCGTGTGTGCCGAAACGCCGTCGAAGCCGCATTTTGCTGCGTATTCCTTAATAATTCGGTGAATTGCGTGTCGGTCGAGCGGTCGGCCGCGTTCGCCTAAGAACGCCTCCTCAACGCGGTCCTCAGCCTTTCGCACCGAAAAATACCGCCTCAGCCACGCGATCGCGCTTCCTCCGATCGGCACCTTTCGCGTTTTGCTCCCCTTGCCGGTCGTCGTCAAAATGCCGGATTCGAGGTCGAGTTCGCCCAACTTGAGGTTCGCAAGCTCGGAAACACGCAGCCCGCACGCATACATCACCTCGAAGATCGCACGATCGCGAAGCCCCGTTTTCGTCTCAACATCCGGCGCCGAAAGCAGCTTTTCGATCTCGGCAGAGTTCAAAAACCTCGGAAGATAGAACGTCTTGCCTGCCGCCATCAAGTTCGCGGTCGGATCCTTTGAAATATGACCTTCCATCGCTAGGAACTTGAAAAATCCGCGTATCGAGCTCAAATATCGCCGTCTCGACGTTTCGGTAAGCTTCTCGATCGCCAAATCGGTCATCCATTCGCGAAGGTCGCGTTCATCGAGTTCTAAGGTTTCGATACCGACCTTCTCGCACCAGGCCGCGAGCTTCGCAAGGTCGCGCGTATATGCCTCGACAGAGTTCTTCGCCAAGCCCTTCTCGGCCTTCAAATAGGAAATATATTCTCGAATGTGGTCACGCGTCGGCACGGCTCTATAGTATCAAGATTCAGCTAATCTATTCAGAATCGCCTGTCACCGATGCACTATTAAGAAAACGCTCGGGACAACCTTCCTGCTGATGGAGCAAGGCGTCATTGGCATGCAGGTGCCGGTAAGCCCCGTTTCGTGAAAAGTTGAAAGACCGTATGTCGTCGATCCTGCCCAAGAGCCTGTAGTCGTAATGGATGCTCGATTGAACCTCGCATCGATCATCAACCGACATTTCCGGCATTGCCGCCAGGATCGTCGGAATCGCATCCGCGCTCAAATTCGCGTTGTAATAAGCGTCGAAATCCCGTCCTTGCCGCATAAGCTGCAAGTTCGTCTCGGCAATGAACGCGTGCGGATTCACAAGATTCGTCGCGCCGAGGACGATCACCGCCGCCCACAACGCTCCCCACGCGAAACGGTTCCTCGCCCCTCGTAGGACGGTCAGTCCGAACCATACAAATACGATCGCGAGCCACGTCATAAAGACCATCGGATAGAATCTGACCGTTGTCAGGCCGTAGCCCGCCTCGCCCGTGAGTATCACGAGACGCTGGACCGCCGACGCCATTATCACGAATAAAAGGACGATCTGGCCGCCCGCCAAGATGCGAAAGATCGTCTCGGCGCGCCCTTTGACGGTGCTGCGGATAAGCCAATGCGACGCGAGCAGTATCGGCAGGACGAGTGCGGACGCGAACACGAGTTCGCCGAATCCGCGACGTGCGTATTCCGAGAGCTTGAAGTCCGGCGTCGCCTGCACAAGATCGAGGCCGCCAAAGAGATACGGTATCTGGAACGACACAAAACTGATAAAAAGTAGGTCTAGAAGCCCGAGCAGCAGCACGATCTCGACCGCGCCAAGCGTAAAAACCGCCGGAACCTTTGAATTATCGAAATTCTGCCACCGATCGAGCCTTGCCTTGAAGGACGGAACCGAAGGGTTCGTCACGATATTCTCAAAAAGCTCGGGCTCCTTTGCCGCCGGCGGATCGGAACGATTTATATGCTCAACGACCGTCGAATCAATAATGTGCTCGTCGGTAATCGCCGCCTCGGCGGTCATTCGGTCAACGAACGAACCGATATCTGCCGTGTCTATCGCGGCTTCTGATTTCGTCGGGTCGCCGGCGGCTTCGGTCGCAGTCGGTTCGCCTCCGAATTGCTTCAGAGCACCGCGAAAGTAACCGGCACTCAGCCATGCGAACACCGAGGTCAGCATCACGTGTCCCGCGACCATCGAAAGGTCAATATTGATAACGCGGTTTACCGACGCTTCAAATGCGGCGTCCGCCGACATAAATAACGCGCCAAAAATGAACACGAGCGGCAACGCGATCGCTAGGCCTCGAAGCGCCGCAAATGCAGTTCTGCTCGACGCACCGCCCGGTGTCTTCTTCCAATCGATATCGCTGCCGAGCAGGAAGAACGGCCCGAAAAAGGACGTGCACGCCGACCACGCAACGCCGACAATGTAATGAAACGTTCCCGCAACGTGGGCTTTGATCTTTAGATTCGCGAGCAGAAGCACGCCCATCAGCCCGAGGATCGCCAGCGTATCGAAAACAAGCAATTCCTCATCGGCACGCACGACGAACATCGACGCAAAAAAGAGAATTGCCGCCGCGAGCGACACGTTCGTCTTTGTAAGCAGATCCGGCCTGTGCCGCCAAGCGATCGCGCCGAGGCTGCCAAAGAACAGAGCGTTAAAAACGAGTATATTCAAGCCCCAAACGTCGGCACGCAGCAGATAGTCCGCCGCCAAACCGATCCCGATCGCCGTAAAAAGAACCTCAAATCCAAACTTCGATCTCACGCTCATATAAATCGCTTAGATCTTTTTCATCGCGTCGATCAACGCTTCCATATGGTCGAGATAACGGACGAGTGCGCCGCGGCCGTCGTCGGTTATCGAATATTCCGTGAGCGGCGTCCGCCCCTTAAAAGACTTTTTGCAGGTGATATAGCCCGCTTCTTCGAGCTTTCGAGCGTGAACGCTCACGTTGCCGTCCGTCGCATCCACGAGATTCTTCAACTCCGTAAAACTCAGGCTCTCGTTCGCCGCAAGCGCGCTGATGATCCCGAGCCTAATGCGTTCGTGGATGACCTTATCAAGCCCGCCCGAAACCTGCCCCGCGGCCTTCTCAACGCGGAGAATGCTCTTCTTCGCCTTCCCTTCGCTTTCAGTCCGGTCTTTATGAATCGCTAAATTCTTTGCCATCTCTCTATCGCTCCGCCGTCCGTATCCGTAGCCCGCACGTAAGTAAGGGCTCAGCGCCATTTCCTTCCTTCGCGACCTTTGCGGGTTTTCCTCCGCGCCCTTTGCGGTTCCGCTTTTGATTTAACCGCAAAGAACGCAAAGGTGTCGCAAAGGCCGCAAAGGTTCGTCTCTGTAGCTCCCGCACTGCGTATCACTAGTCGCCATGTCCGCATCCCGCCATGTCCCTAGCCGCCGTATCGCCTTGCGATGATCGCTCCGAAAATGACGTGAAGCAGTCCGAACGTGGCGGCCATAAAATAGTTCCCGAAGGCGGACGGCATCGTGAAGGCCGCAATACCTGCAGTGATAAAAAGCCAGCCCATTATCGGGACCGCTTTCACCGAGACCGCGCCGCCGGTTACGACCGCAGCACCGTAACAGAGCATCCAAACCGGCACCATCACTTCGTATTGCAGATATCGAAAGAGTCCGAGCGTGATCGCGACTCCCGCCATCAGGGGCGGCGCAAAACCGAACGCGAATTTACGACCTTGGGCGCTGAAAAGAGACTGCCCGACGATCCTTGATTTTTGCCACATTGCGAGCAGGCCGATCGCGGCCGCAAGCGTTGCCTCGGCAAGCCACGCGATGAGCCACGCTTCTTTCGTCGGCTGCAGCGAAGCGACATACGCCGCTGCGATCGCCGTTACGCCCATCAGCATCCCGCCGTAACCCGGCACGGCTGTGAACGACGAAGAGCGTTCCATCGTCTCGCGTATGTATCGAAGGTTGTCGATCGCACGGTCGCTCAGACGTTCGGGTTCGCTCGGTTCTTTTGTATCCAAAGAATGCGGTTTCGCCATACCGAGGTAAAAGATACGGCAAGCAATTGCATCTGTCAAGTACTTTGTATTACAAAGCCGCGAAGGACGTAACTTCCGCGACCCCTTATCCCGCCCGCTCAAGGATCAGATCTGTCGTAGATCGTCGAGATTGACGACATCCACACCGGCATTGCGAAGATGTCCTTCGAGCGGCCCGTCGTCCGTTGCGACGAGGTATCGGTTTTGTGAAACTTCCAAAATGCCGGCGTCAGTAAGGCCGCACAAAATGAAATACGGATTCGAAGCCGTCAAACTTGAACGCCGAGATGCATCTTTGGCCGTCATAATGAACTCGCGGAGCACCTCACGCAGAGAAGCATTCCTGCCCAAAAGATTGCTCGTCTCCGTCAGGACATTTGGTGAGACTACCCTTACATCGAAATCATCAACGAACTTTGACAGTCGGTCGTAGTCATCGAAGCTATAATCCGCTGTGCGCTTGTGTCTTCCGATCTGTTTGGGGTCGAGAGAACCTACAATGTAAAGAATGAGTAGGTTCGTGTCTATGAAGACGCCGCGTTTCTGGTACGTTCGGACGAGTGCCAAAAAGTCCTGCCTCATGCTGCGATCGACTCTTCAAGATTAGGGTTGGTAATGCCGACGACCTCGCCATTCGGGCGGAACGTCAGTCGTTTAAGGGTACGGCTTCCTAAAAGCCCAAGGCGTTTCTGAAGTTCATTGGGCGAAATGTGCTTGCGGAAATAGCTGACCGTTACGACCCAATTTCGGCCGGCGGCTTCTTTTTGCACCTCCTCGATCTGGAACTGGCTTTGCTTGCCATACAGTTCAGTAATGAACTGCTCGGCAGCCTTCGCAAGGTCTTTGAAATCGGAAGCGCTGTTCGCGACAATTTTCGTATCGATCATAAGGGAATATTACCACCATTCTTTAAAGAAAAGTCGCTTCTAAAATCCTACCTCTATTCCCGTCTTACTTCCCTGCGTTCGAATTTGCGAGGTATTTCTTCCCCTTTACGGGGTCGTTCAAAATATCGCCGAGATTCTCCTGCGGCGGAGCGTTCGGGTCGGCGACCGCGTAGGTGAGGCGTTTGCCCTGCATCAGGAAGTTCTTGCCGTTCCATTTATAGCGCGTGCGTGTGAAGTTGGTCGGGCAGCAGAGTTGTTCTTCGTCGCCGGTGATCTTGCCTGTTTCGGTTTGGCCGAGGATGAAGCGATCGCGGCCGTAGAGTTCGACGACGAGCTCGCCGTTCTCGGCACGCAGGTCTTTGAGGCCGCCGTCGGCACGATCGCCCGTGCGGAAAGGCCAGATCAGCTCAGGCTTGCCGTCCTTCCACGTAAATACGTAAACGAGCTGCGGTATGGCCGAGCCGGCGGTCTCTATCTTCAAAATAACGAGCGCTTCGTCCTGGCCGTCGCCCGTAATATCAAAATATTTCGTCGTAACATACGACATCCCGATGCGGCGTTCGGCCTTGACGGCGGCCTTCGTCTCTGGATCCATATCTTCGCTTGTCGCCGCCTCGACCGGAGCGACCTTGCCGTTCACAAGGGCTATCTCCGTCGTGCCGTCGGGATTTTGCCAGCCGCGCGGAAGCTCGTATGTGTGATTCTTAAAATCGAAGGTGCCGAGCGGCGACAGCGTCGTCTTGTTGCGGTCGTCCAGCAGTTCTGCCCTCAGATCCGGTATTTCCGGCGTTGGAGCGGGCGTCGGCGCCTTGATCTCGGCAACAGACGGTGGTGAATTCGTCGCCTCGGTAGAATTTTCGCCCTTCGCACCGCACGCCGAAAGTGCGGCGACCAATACCAAATATTTTACTGACCTAAAGAACTTCAAAAACAATTTCTTAGGATCCCCTTCTTGTTGTAAGGACGCGGGCTTTCTGCTTACGCCCGCGTCAGGCTGCGGTATTTGATGCGATGCGGCTGGTCGGCGTCATGGCCGAGACGGCGTTTTCGGTCGGTCTCGTACTCGCTGTAATTGCCGTCGAAGAATTCGACGCGGCTCTCGCCCTCGAACGCCAAAATATGCGTCGCGATTCGATCTAAAAACCAGCGGTCATGACTTATTACGACAGCGCAGCCGGCAAAGTTTTCTAAAGCTTCTTCGAGCGCACGCATCGTATTAACGTCGATGTCGTTGGTCGGCTCGTCGAGCAGCAGGACGTTCGCTCCCGTCTTTAGCATCTTCGCCAAATGAACTCGATTGCGTTCGCCGCCGGAAAGCTGGCCGACGCGCTTTTGCTGATCCGTGCCGGAAAAATTGAATTTCGAGACGTATGTCCTCGCATTCATCGTGCGAGTTCCGAGCAGCACGTTGTCTAGACCGTCGGCGATCTCGTCAAAGACCGTTTTGTCGCCGTCGAGGCTGTCTCGTGATTGATCGACATAGCCGAGCTTCACGGTCGAGCCGACCTTGAACGAACCTGCGTCCGCGGTTTCTTGGCCTGTGATCAGGCGAAAGAGCGTCGTTTTGCCCGCACCATTCGGACCGATCACGCCGACAATACCGCCCTTCGGCAGCGAAAATTCGAGCCCTTCGAACAGGACCGTGTCGTCATACGCCTTTGAAACTCCGTGAGCCTCGATGACGATGTCGCCGAGACGCGGGCCGGGCGGAATGTAAATTTCGAGTTCGTCGGCATGCTTCTCGGATTCGGTCGCGACCATCGCCTCATAATCGTTGATGCGGGCTTTTGATTTCGCGTGTCGGCCTTTCGGCGACATACGGATCCAATCCAGTTCTCGCTGCAAGGTCTTGGCGCGTTTGTCGTCGGCCTTTTGTTCCTTTTCCAAACGCTGCTCTTTTTGCTCAAGCCAGCTAGAATAATTTCCCTTCCACGGAATGCCTTCACCGCGGTCGAGTTCGAGTATCCAACCGGCGACATTATCGAGGAAATATCGATCGTGCGTTACGGCGATGACCGTGCCTTCGTAACGCTGAAGATGCTGTTCGAGCCACGCGACCGTCTCGGCGTCAAGGTGGTTCGTCGGCTCGTCAAGCAGCAGAATGTCGGGCTTTTGCAACAGAAGACGGCAGAGCGCGACGCGGCGTTTTTCGCCGCCCGAAAGATTCTTGATCGAAGTTTCCGGCGGGGGACAGCGTAGAGCGTCCATCGCCATCTCAAGCCGCGAATCCAAGTCCCAAGCGTCGGCGGCGTCAAGCTTTTCCTGCACTTCGCCCTGCCGCTCGATGAGTTTCGCCATCGCGTCATCATCCATCGGCTCGGCGAATTTCGCGTTTATTTCCTCGAATTCTTTCAGGAGAGCGACCGTCTCCTGCGCTCCCTCTTCGACGATCTCCCGAACGGTCTTCGCGTCGTCGAGTTTCGGTTCCTGCTCGAGGAACCCGACGCTGTAGCCTTTCGAAAAAACGACCTCGCCGTTAAAATCCTTGTCCGTTCCCGCGATTATCCTGAGCAGGCTCGATTTGCCCGCACCGTTCAATCCCAACACGCCGATCTTCGCACCATAAAAGAACGACAGGTAAATGTCCTTCAAAACAGGCTTCTTATCGTAAAATTTGCTGACCTTGACCATCGAAAAGATGATCTTGTTCGGTTCTTGTTCGCTCACAGTTTCTATTGATGCACCGGCGGACGCCACAGGCCGCATCCGCGCATAAAGTTAAAAGTTCAGATTACCCTTTTAACGCCCGCGACGCCAACACCGATAGAGTTCGTAGAGTTCGTGGAGTTTTTAGAGTTCGTAGAGTTTTTGAGTTTATGGAGTTCGTCGAGTTATTGAGTTCTAGAAAGGGTCTTTCGGGGAACCTATTCTTCTTCTGCGACTCTCCAACTCTGCGGGAAATTGTCGCCCGCAAGGCGGGCTCCCGGATCGTATTTGTGTCGTTTTCTACACGCTGACGCGTGTAGCTAGCACTCTCCCGTCCGCAAGCGGACTGAAGAGCGGCCGTCCAGCCCGAAACAGGACTCCCCAAACTCCCCAAACTCCCCAAACTCCCCAAACTCTACAAACTCTACAAACTCTACAAACTCTACAAACTCCCCAAACTCTACAAACTCTATAACTCAATAACTCTCGAACTTTCCCAACTTCACCGGTTTGGCATAATATCTTTCTGACGGACTCGTCTTTGGATGGACAATCAACTGATCATAACCTGCGTGATCCTCGGGGTTGCGCTCGTGCTGTTTTTAAGCGGCAGACTTGCGGCGGACCTTGTTGCGCTGCTCGTCGTGGTTGCGCTTGGGCTGACGAGCGTTCTGTCGCCGCAGGAAGCGTTTTCGGGATTCAGCCGTTCGGCAGTGATCGTGATCATCTCGATCTTCGTGCTGACGGAATCCTTGCAGCGGACAGGCGTTACCGAACAGGTCGGCAACATTCTGCTGAAGGTCGGCGGAAGCGGCGAATTGCGTCTGACGATCGTCGTGATGATCGCGGGCGCGTTCCTTTCGCTCTTTATGAACAACATCGCGTCGGCGGCGGTTCTGCTGCCGGCGATGTCGGGGCTTGCAAAACGTTCGGGCGTGAACACATCGCGGCTTTTGATCCCGCTCGCTTTCTCGACTATCCTCGGCGGCACCGCAACGCTCTTTACGACCTCGAACATCATCTTGAATTCCGTCTTAAGGGACAACGAACTCCCCGTCTTCGGCCTCACGGATTTTGGTTATGTCGGCCTGCCGATCATCATCGTCGGCATACTCTATGTCGCATTCATCGGCCGCAATTCGCTTCCCGGCGATTCGCCGCTCGAACGCACGCATATGCCGTCCGCCGACCGCGGCGACCTTATCGAAGCTTACGGCCTCGGCGCGATGCTTTTTAAGGCACGCGTGCCCAACGGCTCGATGCTGATCGACCGCACGATCGCCGAATGTTCGCTTCGCGAGGATTACGACGTCAACATCGTCGGGATCGAACGCGCCGGTAAACGCATACTGCATCCAACGCCGCAGCGGCACATTCGCCGCGGCGACATTCTCGTTCTCGAGGGCAGCGAATCTGATTTTCGCGCGCGTGATATCGAACCTTATATGGAGTTCCTGCCTGAGACCGAGTGGAGCGAGAGCGACCTCGAATCTCCGGCGATCGACGTCGTCGAGGCGATGCTCGCACCGCGCTCGCGTCTGATCGGCAAGACGATCCGCGACGCTCATTTTCGCGAGAAATACGGGATGAGCGTGCTCGCTATCTGGCACGGCGACCGCGAGGTCATTACCGACCTCGGAAACGAAAAACTGCATTTCGGCGACGCACTTCTTCTTCAGGGCCCGCGTGAAAAACTGCACGTAATGAAGGACGATCCGGATATCCTCCTTCTCGCCTCGGACGAAGAGGTCGAGATCACCGTGCCCGGCAAAGGACGTGCGGCGTTGTTGATCTTTTTCGCGACGCTCGGCCTCGCGGCATTCTTGCCCGAACTGACCGCCGCGATAATGCTCGGCGGAGCTCTCGCGATGGTCGTCGTCCGCATCATCACGACCGAGCAGGCGTATTCGGCGATCGGCTGGAAAAGCGTATTTCTAGTCGCCGGAATGCTGCCGATGGGCGACGCTCTCCAGAAGACGAATGCCGCCGGCTATGCCGCGCAAGGCCTCCTGCATCTGCTCGGCGGCTACGGCCCCTACATTCTCGTCGCCGCCTTGTTCATCGTTACGGCGATCGCGACGCAAATGATCAACGGCGCGGTAACTGCCGCGATCATCGGCCCCGTAACCGTGCAGCTTGCGCATCAGACCGGCGTCGATCCGCGGGCGCTGATCATGGCCGTCGCGATGGCGTGTTC
This sequence comes from Pyrinomonadaceae bacterium, assembly GCA_035432765.1. Taxonomy (GTDB): domain Bacteria; phylum Acidobacteriota; class Blastocatellia; order Pyrinomonadales; family Pyrinomonadaceae; genus OLB17. The sequence continues at coordinate 3,187 of DAORTR010000070.1, read as the reverse complement.
GATGGCTTTCATCACGCCGCTCAGCCACGCGGTCAACGTTCTCGTGATGAGTCCCGGCGGATACAGCTTCAAGGACTACAGGAAGGTCGGCCTGCCGCTCACCGCCGTTCTGTTCGTCGTCGTGATGATCGTTTTGCCTTTCGCGTGGCCGTTTTAGGTATCAAGGCATATTTTTGCGGGCTGGCGGAATCAAAGAGTTGGTCGTCGTAAGTCTTGTAGTAATGAAAAGCGTTTTTTGCGTTTTGTCTATGGTTCTATTTGCGTCCATTTGTTCGGCGCAATCCGGACGCGTCCGCACGGAACCCACGCCTACGCCGACGCCCGTTCGCGGCACGGTCTATATGCCGACCGAACGCCCGCAGGACAAGCCAAAACCAACTCCGACACCAGCAGTCAAAGACCCCGACAACGACACGATACGCATCGACGCACTGCTCGTCCCGATACCTGTTTTTGTTACCGACAAAACGGGGCGTTCCATCACGAATTTGAAGATAGCGGACATCGATCTCCGGATCGACGGCAAACCCGAATCGATAGGCGAACTCGTCCGCAGCGATGCACCCGTAAGCCTTGCAATGATCTTCGACAACTCAAGCAGCGTAACGCTCGCCCGTGATTTTGAAAAGGAAGCCGCTGTAAGATTCTTCCGCCGTGTTCTGCGTCTCGGACGCGACCAAGCCGCGCTCTATTCGCTCGCCGACGTTACGCGTCTCGAACAGCCGCTGACGCGCGATCTTGGTTCGATAGCGCGCGCGATCGAATTCTTTCCGCCGCCGAAGGGAGCGACCGCGCTTCTCGACGGATTGATCGAGGTCGCGCAGTATATGCGCGAAGCGCCGGGCCGTCGCGTCGTCGTTCTCGTCTCGGACGGCGAAGATACGTACAGCGACCTAAAGACAACGCTCGACGACACGATACGTGCGCTCCAGCTTGCAGACGTGCAGGTCTTTGTCGTGAATACAAAGGCGTTCGAGAATTTCAAACGCACGGGGGTGCGCGGCGGCAACGCGAACATACGTGCTCTTACCGCCGAGCGTCGTCTCGCCGAGATCACCGCGCAGACGGGCGGCGAAGTCTTCGGCCCGATCGATGAACGTGAAATGGACGCCGCTTTCTCGCAGATATCTGCCGACCTCGCCGATCAATTCACGATCTACTTTTACCCCGATCTCGATGCCGCAACGCCCGGCCAAATGCGCAATATCTCCGTTGCCGTTAAAGGCAAACCGGAACTGAAAGTCCGTTCGCGCAAGAGCTTTTACGTTCCAAAACGGACCTCAAGACTCTAAACTCTTTAGCGAGGATTATGCTCAACGCCCTGATCGCCGAATTCCTGCAGCATCTCAAATACGAGCGCAATTTGAGCCCGCACACGCAGCGAAATTATGCGAGCGACCTCGAACAATTTCGCGTGTGGATCCTCTCGATCGAGCGCCGCGAAGACGTCGAGGTCGAGACGATCGACCGCCTGACTATCCGCGAATGGATGGCGTCGCTGCACGGCGATCACAAGAAAACGTCGATCGCGCGAAAGCTCGCGTCTCTGCGAACGTTCTTTCAATTTCTCGTCCGTGAACACCGCGTCGAATCAAATCCCGCAAAGCTCGTCTCAACACCGCGCATCGAACGCAAACTTCCCAAACATCTCTCGATCGAGGACGCAGTTCGTTTTATCGAAATGCCGAACGTCGCGACCGATCTCGGCCGCCGCGACCGTGCGATCCTCGAACTTCTATATGCGACCGGAATTCGTGTGAGTGAACTTGTCGGGATAAATTTGTCGGACATCGACGTGTCGGAGCGGCTCGTTCGCGTGCTCGGAAAGCGTAGGAAAGAGCGGATCGTGCCTTTCGGCGAACCGGCGCTCGTCGCCATTTTGGTCTATTTGAACGACACGCGGCCGCAATTCCTCGCCGCGGGAAAAGAAACCGTGCGTGACGAAAAGGCCGTCTTTCTGCACCGACGCGGCGGTCGCCTGACGACACGCAGCGTCGGACGTCTCGTCGATAAATACATCCAGGAATGTGCGGGAATCTTCAACATCTCGCCGCACGGATTGCGGCACACCTTCGCGACGCACTTGCTCGACAACGGCGCAGATCTTCGCGACATTCAAGAACTGCTCGGCCACGCACGCCTCTCGTCAACGCAGATCTACACGCACGTCTCGATGGAAAAACTCATCGAAGTTTACGACAAGGCGCATCCGAAGGCGTGACGCCTAACCGGCCTTTTCGAGCCGGCTTGGGAAGTCGATATTCACACGCCGAAGTTCCCGGTTCAGGCTCCTCGCCTTCGACCAGTCAAAATATTCTGAGACATTAGAAATAGACCCTTATTCACCCGGATCAGCGGCAACCTTCACTTCCGGGAACTCCGCCGTGAGCTGTTCCTTCGGTTTCGAGTCGATCTCGCCGCGAAGAGGCCGTGCACCGACGTTGGCTTTGAAATTGCCGTTCTCGTCGTACAGGCGTCGGTATTGCGCGGTGTTTCGGATGATGCCTTGTACGTATTTCTTCGTCTCTTTGAACGGGATCTCTTCGACAAAATCGTCGATCTCGGGCGGCAGCGTCGCACGCCATTGCGGCACTCGTCCGGGCCCTGCGTTGTATGCGACTGCGACGTATTCGACGCGGCCGAACTTCGCAAAAAGCTCCTTCAAGAATCCCGTGCCAAGCTCGATATTCAGCGACGGCTGATAAAGATCCTCGCCCGAATTCGGCGTCTGCGACGAGTTGTTGCGGCGGGCGACACCCTTTGCAGTCGGAAGTAGAAGCTGCATCAAACCATACGCGTTCGCGCCCGAACGCGCGCGCGGTTCAAAGACGGTTTCCTGCCGTATGAAGCCCGCGACCTGATATTTATCAAGCCCTCGGTCCGTTGCCCAACGCTTGATCTCTTCCCAATTCGAGAGCGGATAAAAGAAACTCCACGCTTCGCGATCCATCTCTTCGGGGAACATCTGCGCGTAATCGGGATAGCTCTTCTGCATAGCGACGAGCGCCGAGACATTATCGCCTTTCAGACGATAATGGCGTGCAAGCGCAAGATTCACCTTCGGACTTGTCGGAGCGGTCTTGCGTGCCTCGTTCAATTCGTCGATCGCCCAGTCGAAAAGCCCGACGATCGATAGTTCATCGCTCTTTTCGGTGCGTTCCAGCTCTTTCGCGCCGGCGGTTTCGCG
>DAORTR010000069.1:0-13456 GCA_035432765.1 Pyrinomonadaceae bacterium | reverse complement strand
CAGCGTATCGAACGCGGCCAGATCAAGACGCACAAGGCGATCGCACGTTCGCCGATCGCGATCGAACGGCTTTTGCATATCTCCGAAGAGCTAACGACCGGAAAGGCGAGTATTCGCGAAACTGTCGTTTTCTCGGAACAGGCGGAAATTTCCGTCGAAGAGGACAAGGCCGAGGAATATATGCGTTGGACGCTCGAAGGATTGGAAAATATCCGCGAGCATTTCAAAGGTACGCTCAAGACCTGGCTCTCGCTTATCAAGGAGCAAGAAAAACTTGCCGGTAAAAAGGGCGGCAAGCGTCTGTTGACCTTGAAGGGAAAGACGGCTCGTCAGCGGCTTGAGGTCGCAAACGAGATCAAGAATCTGAATCTCACCGAGCGTGCTCTTCAGAAGCTGATCGGTGCGATCCGGCAAGTCGTGGACGACATCCGTTCAGCCGAGCGTATCATAAAGCGTTGCACGGAGAAGATCGCTCGAAAGCCCGTTCCGAAGACAAAGAAGGAACTTAAAGCTCAGATCGACGCCGCAAAATCCGTTCTTGCGGCCATCGAGGACAAGTATCACTTGCCGATAGTCGAGATCAAGCGTTCGTACCACACGATAAGCGTCGGCGAATTCGAAACGAATAAGGCCAAACGCGAACTCGTTGAGGCGAACCTTCGTCTCGTCGTCTCGATCGCGAAGAAATACACGAACCGCGGGCTGCAATTCCTCGATCTTATCCAGGAAGGTAATATCGGTTTGATGAAGGCCGTCGATAAGTTCGAATGGCGGCGCGGCTATAAATTCTCGACCTATGCGACGTGGTGGATCCGACAGGCGATCACGCGTGCGATCGCCGACCAGGCGCGCACGATCCGCATTCCCGTCCATATGATCGAGACGATCAACAAGTTGATCCGAACGTCGCGCCTGCTTGTGCAGGAACTCGGACGCGAACCGACCTCCGAAGAGATCGCAAAGCGGATGGACATCCCGGTCTCGAAGGTGCGAAAGGTCTTGAAGATCGCGCAGGAACCGATCTCGCTCGAAACGCCGATCGGCGAAGAGGAAGATTCGCATCTCGGCGATTTTATCGAAGACCGCTCGATCTTGAATCCTGCGGAATCCGTGACGTTCTCGAACCTTCGCGAAATTACGGACGAGGTCCTCGCGACCTTGACGCCGCGTGAAGAAAAGGTCATCAAGATGCGTTTTGGGCTTGGAAATACAGGCTCGGAACACACGCTCGAAGAGGTCGGACAGCACTTTGCCGTTACACGCGAGCGTATCCGACAGATCGAGGCAAAGGCTCTGCGAAAGCTGCGGCATCCGTCGCGTTCGCGTCGCCTGAAAGCGTTTCTTGAGGGAAAGCAGAACTAAGAAGTCGATTCTTCTTGCGAATGATAGGATGCGGTAGGGGTATTTTGCCCTTGCCGCTTTTCTATTTAGGTGAAAATGGTGGTGGCGCGTTCCGCGAGTTTGTGAATGAGGAGTTTCGAGGCGTCGATCGCACCCTTGATGTGGCGTTGGTTCGTAAAATGTCCGGCGACGAAGATGCCGGGGACGTTCGTCTCGAACGTTTCTTCCGAATATACGGGAACCTCACCATACTTCCCCGTCTCGGTCGCAACGCCAAGGCTTTTTAACAGCGTAAGGTCTGCGTCCGAACCGATGAGGACAAAAACGACGTCGGTCGGGATTAGGACTTGCTCGCACGATTCATTCTCAAGCTCGGTCTCGCCGACGCGAAATTCTACGATCCTTCCCAAATAGAAAAGCCGAAGGCAATGTTCGCCGAGCGCTTTTTCGAGCGGCTGTTTTACCCAGAATTTGATGCAGCCCTGCTTCGGATCGTTATTGGTCCAATCATCACGAAAGATCGCGAGCGTCGTGTCTGCACCTTCTTCGGCTAGGAAAAGAGCAGCCTCGCCTGCGGAATTACCGCCGCCGACGATCAGTGCGTTCTTGCGAACCCAAGGATATGTCTCGCGAAAATGATCGAAGACGTGCGGCAGATCTTCGCCCGGAACGCCGAGCTTTCGCGGATGATCCATCGCGCCGATCGCAAAAAGCACATTCCTTGCGGTGAATTCGGCTTTGTCGGTTTTGACGGCGAAAACGTGCGGCTCGATCTCTGCGACAGCGAGTACGGTTTCTTCCGTTCGAATGTTCAGGCCGTTGTCGAGAGCAAAACGAACGTAGTACGAGAGAAGTTCTTCGCGGGTCGGCTTTTCGCGTGCGGGTTTTAAGGTGCCTTCCTCAAATTCAAGCTCATTCGTGGTCGAAAACACGGTCAAGCCAACGGGATAATTGTAGATGGTGTTGGCGATAAGTCCTTTTTCGACAACGAGATAATCGAGACCGCTTTGCTGTGCCCCGTAAGCTGCCGCGAGGCCTGCCGGCCCTGCGCCGATGATCAAAAGGTCAAGCATTTTCCCTTTTTTTGAGACGGTCGATAAGTTCATCGATCTGCAGTTTCGTCGTCTCAAGATCGCGTTTCGATCCGAGATACGCTTCCCATTGCATCGTTCCGGTCAGGGCTTTGAGCGCGTCTTCGTCGATCGCGTGCGCCATCAGGACGAGCAGATCGCCGAGCTTTTCGTGGCCGTCAAGCAGCGACTCGATGATCGTGTATGCCAGTTTGCCTTCGTCGGCCGCCGGGTCTTGTTCCGTGCTCATTCGCTAACTTCCTGTTCAGTCTCCTCGGCACGGCGTTCGGGACGCATATGCGGGAAGAGTATCACGTCGCGGATCGAGTGTTTGCCCGTCAAGAGCATCACGAGGCGGTCGATGCCGACGCCGATTCCTGCGGCAGGCGGCATTCCGTACGAGAGCGCCCGAACGTAATCTTCGTCCAAGACCATCGCTTCGTCGTCGCCGCGTTCTCTCGCCTCGGCTTGATCGCGAAAACGCTCGTACTGCTCTCTCGGATCGTTCAGTTCGCTAAATCCGTTCGCCACTTCCATACCGTTGATGAACAGTTCAAACCGTTCTGCGATCTGCGGATTCTGCGGGGATGCCTTCGATAGCGGCGAAATCGACTTTGGATAGTCGATGATGAAGGTCGGTTGGATCAGCGCGGCTTCGACGTTTTCCTCAAATGCTTCGAGAAGTTCCGCTCCGCCTATCTCATTGGCCGAGGCACGCTCCCTACCGGTCGCGTTTCTGCAGGCGTCTCTCATCGTGATCCGCTCGAACTTCTTGAAGTCGATGGTGTTCCCTTCATATTCAACGACAAGGCCGCCGGTTGCCTTCAGGACGCTTTCTTGGATCATCTGCTCGCAGAAGTCCATCATTCCGTTTACGTCCATATACGCACAGTAGAATTCGAGCATAGTGAATTCAGGATTGTGCTTGTACGAAATACCTTCGTTGCGAAAATTGCGGTTGAGTTCGTAAACTTTCTCGAAACCGCCGACGAGGAGCCGTTTCAAGTAAAGTTCCGGCGCGATGCGCGCGTAAAGGTCGATGTCGAGTGCGTTGTGATGCGTCTTAAACGGTTTTGCCGCAGCACCGGTGGCCTTTGGCGTGAGCATCGGCGTTTCGACCTCGATATAGCCATCGTCTTCAAGGAAGCGGCGTAGGGACGAGATCATCTTGGCTCGCGTTTCAAAAACTTCGCGCGTCGTGAGTTCGCGTCCGACCGCGGATTCGGACGCATCTGTTTTGACCTGCAGGCTCGACGCGATCAGGTCGAGGTAACGCTGACGTTGTTTTATTTCGGCGTCCTCGATGCCGTGCATCTTGTCGGGCATCGGTGAGAGCGCCTTCGAAAGGAAAAAGAGACGCTCGATGTGGACGCTCACCTCGCCTGTGTTCGTTACGAACAAATACCCTTCGACGCCGATGAGGTCGCCGTGGTCAAGTATCTGCCAGGCTTCCCACGCGGTTTCAGGTTCGCGGTCAGCTTCGCCGTCGTTGCGGGCAAGCGTAAATTGCCCTTTCTTTGCATAAATTTGGAGTTTGTCGCGGCCGTCGGTCAGATGAACGAAATTGCCGCGGATCGGCGTTGCGATGCGGCCTGCGATGCGGACGATCCCGAGAGCCTTGAGCGTTTCGTTGAGCTTATCTTTTAGTTCAGCGGGCGGACGAGTTCCCGGCTCAAGGGTTGCCCGAACGTCGGCCATCTCTTTCGCAGCGTCGGCAACAGCGCCAAAAGCCTTTAACTCCGAGATGGTATCTTCCTTTCCGGACAAGGAAGAACGCTCGAATTTGCTCGGATACGCATTTCCGACCAATTCGATAAACCTTGCAAGATGCTCGCTCCGAGCCTCTATCTGGTCATTCGGAATCACAATTTCGTCAAAAGAAGGTATTGTCATCGGCAAAACTTTAATTTAATCAAAGTTTTCGAGGTTTTGAAACCGCGCGCGACGCCATTGTATTCGGGCAAACTGAAATATATCAATTAGATAGTTAGTATTAGGATATGGTTCTATTTGCTTTTCAAGCGGAAGAAGCGGTCTCGCGGGATCTTTCGTCCCTATTCAACTACCCCATTTTCAACCTCGGCGGCACGACGATCACGCCGATAACCATCGCGGTCCTGATCGTGCTGAGTTTGCTGCTCGTTTGGCTTTCGGGCAGAGCAAAACGCCTGCTCGTTCATCGACTGCTGGCGCGTACGCGAATGGACATCGGCGCTCGACAGGCCATCGGCACGATCTCGCGTTATGTCGTGCTCTTTCTCGGGTTTCTGATCATTCTACAGGCCGTCGGGATCAACCTGACGGCGTTGACCGTTCTTGCGGGCGCAGTAGGCGTCGGTATCGGATTCGGAATGCAGAATATCGCAAATAACTTTATCAGCGGGCTGATCATTCTATTCGAGCGGCCAATAAAGGTCGGTGATCGTGTCGAAGTCGATGATGTAAGCGGCGACGTGAAGAAGATCGGCGCTCGCAGCACGGTGATCTTAACGAATGACAATGTTTCGATCATAGTCCCGAACAGCAAGTTCATCTCCGACACGGTCGTCAACTGGAGCCTCGCGGATAACATCGTGCGGTTCAAGATACCGGTAACCGTAAGCAGCGATTCCGACATAGACTTCGTGATGCATTCGCTTCTTGAGATCGCAAATGAGAATGAGGCTGTTCTGGACGATCCCGCACCGACGGTTCGGTTGACCGAGTTTGCAAGCGACGGCCTTACATTCGAATTGCGTGCGTGGAGCAGCATTTCGCTACATCGTCCGCAGCTTCTAAAAAGCGATGTGAATCTCGAGATCGTGAAGAAGTTCCGCGCAAACAACATTGAGCTTCCATATCCGCAACGGGACCTTCGGATCAGGGACGCAAAAGATCTCGTCGATGCGTTCAAAAGCTCCGGCAAGGGATCGGCAAGCGCGAGTACAGCTTAGGGATTTGCCGTGCGGGTGGTAGAGTTTAACCTATCAGTTCGGAAACGTCGCACAAGGCCATTAAAAGGGCTTTGGGGCGGGATTTCTGTGTCCCAACTAGTTTATGGCAGACTCTTTAGCTTCCGCGATCGAATACGTCCGGGACGGCGCGCGCTCCGTATCCGTGAGCGGCCTGACAACGCCATCGGCCCGCGCATTCTTTGTTGCTCGTCTATTTGCGGGAACGCGTCGGCGAATCGCATTCATCACATCCTCGAATAATGAAGCTGAAGAATACGCGGACGAGATCAGGTCTTTCTCCGAGTTAAATTCGACGGGTCCGGCAACTGTCGCTATGTTGCCGGCGTTCGAGAGCGATCCGTATTCGGGCACTTCGCCGCACGCCGGAACCGAAGAGACACGTGCCCTGACGCTGTTTGGTTTAGCCAACAACGCGATCGACATCGTGGTCTTGCCGGTGCGTTCCCTTTTGTTTCGCACGCCTTCGGGAAACGAGATTCGCGACCTTGGCGTCTTCCTTAAGGCCGGGGATTGGTTCGAACCGACGGAAGTGCGGAAAAAGCTGATCGCGAGCGGTTATCTACTGGAAGATCCGGTCGCCGGGCAAGGCCAATATTCTTTTCGCGGCGGGATCGTCGATATTTGGCCTGCAGGTGCAGAAGATCCAGTCCGAATAGAGTTCTTTGGCGACGAGATCGAATCGATGCGGACGTTCGATCCAGAAACGCAGCGTTCGATCGACCGCGTTCCTGAGATCGTTGTGCCGCCGATGCGCGTCTTTGCCGTAACAAGCGACGCCTTCCGCGAATGGGCCGCCGAAGCGAAAGACCGTTGGCGGGACCCAAAATATCAGCGTAATCTCGCCGACCGAACCTCATTCGCTAAAGAGGGCGAGGATTTCAACGGATGGGAATACCAACTGCCGCTTGTGCAGCCGTTCGCGTCTTCGGCGTTCGAGCATCTCGAAGATCTTGTTTTTGTTTTTGACGAACCCGCGCTTATCGAGACAACGGCGCGCACTCTCCACGAACAGCTCGAAGCTCGTTTCGAAGCCGTCGATTCGGATGGCGATATCGCACTCGAACCGAAGCATCTGTTCTTAAGCCTGGACGAACTCCGGGAAAGGATCGGGGGCGTTCCAAGACTAGAACTGCGGGCACTCGGCCGCAGCGATGCGGCTCTTGATGAGGAGTTTGGCATTGACGGAGCTATCGAGAGAAATTCAAGGCTCGCGTTCCTATTTGCGAGCAACGGAAATCAGCCTGCCATCGAACTTCGTTCGCAAGTGGCACGCAAATATCGCGGCGATATCGCCGCACTCGCGGCCGATCTGAAGAAAGACCCGACGACTCCCACGTTCATATTCGGGACCGCCGGAATGGCTCAGCGCTTTGGCGAGATCCTCGATCAATATGACGTGACCGTTACGGCCCGCGACATCCGCGTCGGTCACGTCGCAGCGGGCTTTTCGATGCCGGACGAAGGCGTTTCGTTCCTTTCGGAGGCCGATATTTTCGGCGAAACGTCGGTCGCCGAACCTGTCGAGGTCAAACGTCGAAAAAGCCGTCTCGGGGCGTTCATCTCGGACTTTCGTGACTTGAAGCCGGGCGATTTCGTCGTCCACGTCGATCACGGGATCGGGCGTTTTGCCGGCCTCGAAACGATCACGACGCAAGGCAGCGAGCGCGAGTTCATGCTGCTCGTATATGCGGACGAAGCCAAGCTCTTCGTTCCGGTCGAGCGTGCCGATCTCATTTCGCGCTATTCGTCCGGCGAAGCGACAGCACCGTCGCTCGATCGTCTGGGCGGCATCGGCTGGCAGAAGGCCAAGGCGAAAGCAAAACGCGCGATGCGCGATATGGCGGACGAACTTCTAAAGCTTTATGCCGAACGCAAGCTTGTTACGGGACACGCATTTCCGCCGGATATGCCGTGGCAGCATGAGTTCGAGGAAGCGTTCCCATACGACCTAACTGCCGATCAGGCGGCCTCGATAGAAGACGTCAAAGGCGATATGGAAACGGCTTCTCCGATGGATCGGCTGATCATCGGCGATGTCGGATACGGCAAGACGGAGGTTGCTATGCGTGCGGTTTTCAAGGCAGTAATGGACGCCAAGCAGACGGCCGTTCTTACGCCGACGACCGTGCTTGCTTACCAGCATTTCGAGACCTTCAAGAAGCGTTTCGCCGCCTTTCCGGTCAAGGTCGAACTGCTCTCGCGATTTCGCAGCGCGAAAGAGCAGAAACTAGTTGTCGAGGCCGCATCGAAGGGCGAGGTCGATGTCCTTATCGGCACCCATCGGATACTCTCAACGGACGTTAAAATGCCGAAGCTCGGGCTCGTCGTCATCGACGAAGAGCAGCGTTTCGGAGTCGGTCACAAAGAAAAGCTCAAGCAGCTAAAGAAAAAGGTCGATGTCCTTACGCTCTCTGCAACGCCGATCCCGCGAACGCTGAATATGTCGCTTCTAGGTATGCGCGATATGTCTGTGATCGAAACTCCGCCGCGGGACCGCCTCGCGATCAACACTCAGGTCGTGCAGTTCTCCGAGAGCGTGATCCGCTCGGCGGTCGAACTCGAACTCGCACGAAGCGGCCAGGTTTTCGTAATTCACAACCGAATCGAGTCGATCGAATCGATCGCCGCTCTCATTGGCAAGATCGTCCCCGAAGCACGCATCGCGATCGGGCATGGCCAGATGAACGAGTCCCAGATGGAACGCGTGATGCTTGATTTTATCGACTATAAGTATGATGTTCTTGTTGCGACGACCATTATCGAGAACGGCATTGATATACCGCGTGCGAATACGATCATCATCAATCGAGCCGATAATTACGGTCTCTCACAGCTATATCAGCTTCGCGGACGCGTCGGCCGTTCGAACCGGCGTGCCTACGCGTATCTCTTGATACCGAGCGAACTCGAACTCACGCCGATCGCGCGAAGGCGGCTTTCGGCGATACGAGAATTTTCGGACCTCGGGGCGGGATTTCGCCTTGCGGCACTCGACCTCGAACTTCGCGGTGCGGGAAATATCCTCGGCGGCCAACAATCCGGGCATCTCGACGCACTCGGTTTCGACCTATATACAAAGATGCTTGAGCGAACCATCGCCGAGCTCAAGGGCGAAGAGGTCGCGGACGAGGTCGGCGTTTCGATCAATCTCGGCGTCGATGTCTCGATACCGAAGGGTTATATTCAGGAGGCGTCGCAGCGACTGCGTACGTATAAGAGGATCGCTTCGGCGGATTCGCCCGAAGCGCTTGACGCGATCCGCGGCGAGATCGAAGATCGTTATGGCAGGCTGCCGGGCGAGGTCGAAAATCTGCTCGACTACGGTCGTCTGCGGCAGCTTGCTGAACGAGTACGCGTTGTCTCGATCGAAAAGGCAGGTTCCTCGATCGCTATAAAATGCGGCGAGACCACGCGTATCGACCCGGCAAAACTGCTACGCGTTCTTGAGGAGGTCGAATCAGCGAGTTTCTCGCCGAACGGCATCTTCCGTACGCCTGTAAAGCCCGGCGAAACACCGATATTAACGGCGATCAGCACGATAAAGTCTCTGGCTGCTTAATTTACCTCGACAAAGGCTGGGCAGATGTCATCCGCATAACGGGGCAGAAATGACGGCGAGGCAATAAAAACGCAACCCGAAAGGGACGAATTTGCCAATTCTCGAAGAAAACATCGAATCGACGTTCATTCTCATAAAACTAACTTCCCCGTCGCGGCATCAAACACTCCGGTTTGCAAATCCGGTCAGGTAAAGCTATAAACTTTCTTTTGCGCAAAAAGTTTTGGCTTAAAGTTATCAAAATGAACTATTTAAGAAGCACCCTGCTCATCGGCCTCACGATCGCCGTCCTAGGCACCTTTGCGACGGCTCAGGAGACGGCGACTCGCGTCGTTGACGAGGTCGTCGCTGTCGTTAACGACAGCGTGATCACTCTTTCGCGGATCAAGAGCGTCAAGAAGGATCTGGCCGACTCTTATGTGAAAGAAGGAAAAACGGCGGAAGAAGCGAAACGTCTCGTTGACGAGAAAGAAGGCGAGCTCATCGCTAATCTCATAAACGAAGAGCTTCTGATCCAAAAGGCGAAAGAGGTCGGGCTCGATTCATCTATTGAAGCCGACATAAACGCCCGTTTTGTCCAGATAATGAAGGACAACAACCTTAAGACGATCGACGCTCTATATCAAATGATGCGCTCGCAGGGCTTCGAACCGGATGACATCAAGGAGAACTGGCGCAGCCAGGCAACTCGCGATAAGGTCATTCAGGAGCTTGTCCAAAAGAAGGTCTTCTGGGAATCGACTCCAAAGGAACTAAAAGATTACTTTGACGCGCATAAAGAAAAGTTCATCAAGCCTGAAACCGTCTCTTACAGCGAGATCTATCTAGGGTTTGCCGGACGCGACGAGGCGGCGGTGCGAGCTAAGGCAAAGGAAGTATATGACGAACTGAAAAAGGGAGCGAACTTTGATGAACTCGCCAAAGCAAATTCCGACCCCGGCATCGTTACCGAAGGCGCGGGCAAAGCCGAGAAAGTATCGGTGAGTACGCTGACCGACGTCATCAAGAAGCCGATCGCGGGAATCAAACCGGGCGATTTCACGCTGCCGTTCGAAGTTCAGAAGATGGGTATAGTGATCCTCCGCATCGACGCTCGAGAAGCTGCAGGTTCGGAATCGACATTCGATGAGAATGCTGTCCGCCTAGCGATCCTACAGGAAAAAGGCCCCGCAGCGCAGAAGAAGTTTATGACCGACCTGCGGACGGACGCGTATATCAAGATCAACGACACCTATCGCCCGATCGTCTCGCCGCTGCTCTACGCTGACGAGAGAAAGGAAACGAAAGGCTCTCACTAACGAGATCAACCTTCAAAGGAATGGCGGCCTCGGCCGCCTTTTTTTTGTGGGCTTCTATTTTGAGCCGAGGATGTCCTTGAGGGCGTCACGGTAGAGCTCGGCCTTTTTGAGCGCGCGTTTCGCTAGCGGATGATCGGGCTTGTATGTGCGCAGAAGACGATTGAGTTCCGTCTCGAGTTCAGCGCGTCTGACGATCAATTTACCGAGAGCAAGCGTAAGCTTTTGCACGTCATCCGGGCGAACGGCAAAGAGGCGGTCAATGTCCTTCGAGAGTGTCGCAAGCTCAAAGCGCGTGTCGATCACCTTGGGATTCTGGTCCGTATAGTCTTCGGCGAACGAAAGCAGGTCCGACTCAAGTTCGGTCTTTCGCAGCAGAACCTCGGCATATGCGGGCGAGGATTTTATCGGGCCGGGGTCACTCGACTGCGTCGGTGTCGCGGTTGGTTTCGGCTGCGTTCCTTGAGCTAAGAGCGCGGAGGCACCGGCGACAAAGATCAGCGCCGAAAGAATGACGCTGCGCATCAGTTTGTTCCCTTTTCCTAATCTAAAGCCCATAGAATGCACCTGCTGAACACGATTCCATCTGCGGCGGCTCGTCCTTTTCGACCCTTCCATCGCCGAACATCTCGCCTCTCCGCAAGGTTTCGAAATACGTCGAAATATTCATCAATATCTCGTCCGCCGAGTGCGAATGATAGAGCGTCTGGCGGAATTGTGCGCCGCCGGGCAAGCCTTTTGTGAATTGTCCCGCGAGCTGCTTCATTTTGCCGAGAGCGACGATCTCCGGCATCTCTTCGCGGCACATTCCGAAGAATTCTAGCAGGACGGACTTCTTCTCATCGACGTCCGGTTGATACGGCTCGCGTCCTTCGATCGCGTCATTAAACTGCCGGAATATCCACGGATTCTGCATCGCGCCGCGTCCGATCAGGATGCCGTCAACGCCTGTTTCATGCCAACGCTTCAGTCCATATTCGATCGACGTTACGTCCCCATTTCCGGAAACGGGGATCGAAACAGCTTCTTTGACTTGGCCGATGATATCCCAATTTGCGAGACCCTTGTAGCCTTGCTCACGTGTGCGGCCGTGTACCTGTATGTGCTCGACGCCGCATTGCTCGGCCATCTTCGCGATATCGACGACATTGATCGTGGATTCGGAATAACCGGTTCGCACCTTTAGCGTTAGCGGGATCGAGATGGAACGCTTTATCTCGCGAAGGATGAGTTCAAGCTGTTTCGGTTCACGCAAGAGGCCCGAGCCGCCGCCGTTCCGCACGACTTTCGGTGCCGGACAGCCGCAGTTCACGTCCAGAATGTCCGCCCCGACCTCTTCCGCCATCTCGGCGCCCATCGCCATTCTTTCAGCGCGTCCGCCGAAGATCTGCACGGCAAAGGGACGTTCTTCTTCGTCAAAATGCATCTGACGTTTAGATTTCGGATTGCCGCGGGTTAGCCCCTCGACCGAGATGAATTCCGACACGACAAGCCCGACGCCGCCGCGGCGCTTTATCAAACGCCGGAACGTGTAGTCCGTCACGCCCGCCATCGGCGAAAGTATCAACGGCGGATCGATATCGATGTCTCTGACTTTAAAGGGCTTCATTTCAGGTCAAAGGAACATTTTACAACAGGCGTGCCCGATATTCATTATCTTTTGGTTTCCGAAAATGTCTGCTGAGCAGAATGCTCGCGAGCAAAGATATTCGTTCAAGCCCAGTAATTTCGGTCGAGGGAGCGGTAGTTGATGGCTTCGGAGAGGTGTCCGGCGGAGACGTCTTGTTTGCCTTCGAGGTCGGCGATCGTGCGTGCGACCTTGAGGATGCGGTCGTGCGCTCGAGCGGAAAGACCTTGTCGCTGCATCGCTTTTTCGAGGAGAGCCTCACCGTCGGCGTCGATCGCGCAGAATTCGCGTATTTGTCGGGGCGCCATCGCCGAATTCGAGAAAGTCTTTCCATTGAAACGCTTTAGCTGAATCGCGCGTGCAGCGATCACGCGTTCGCGAACCTCGGCGGACGATTCGCTCACTTCGCTCGTTTTGCCGCGAAGCTCTTCGAACTTTACGCTCGGAACGTCGATGTGGATGTCAATGCGATCCATAAGCGGGCCGCTGATGCGTCCGACATAACGCTGTATCTGGAGCGGCGAACATTTACATTCACGCGACGAACCGAAGTAGCCGCACGGGCAAGGATTCATCGACGCAACGAGCGTGAAATTCGCCGGAAATGTGAGCGACGATGCGGCACGCGAGATCGTAACGCTCTTGTCTTCCATCGGCTGACGCAGAACTTCGAGGGCGCTTCGGTCGAATTCGGGCAGCTCGTCGAGGAAAAGCACGCCGAGATGTGCGAGGCTTACTTCGCCGGGTTTTGGGACGGAACCGCCGCCGACAAGGCCGGCTTGACTGACGGTGTGATGCGGCGACTTGAACGGGCGCTCGGTTACGAGTCCGCTTCGGCCGGTAAGCCCTGCGACGGAATGGATCTTCGTGATCTCGAGAGCTTCTTCGAATTCGAGCGGCGGCAAGATCGTCGGCAGACGGCGTGCGAGCATCGTCTTTCCCGATCCCGGCGGGCCGATGAAAAGAATGTTGTGTCCGCCGGCGCTTGCGATCTCAAGCGCGCGTTTTGCCGTTTTCTGGCCGCGGACTTCCGAGAAATCAACGGTATAGCCCGACGCATCGCCCTTTAGAGCTTCAGGATCGAGCTGCAATGGCCGGACGCTCTTTGCCTCGCCGAATTCGAACTCGCGGCAGACGCTCACGGCAGTGCGGAGATCGGCAACGGGATAGACCGCGACGCCCTTTACGACCGCGGCTTCGAAACCGTTCTCTTCTGGGACGAGAAGGTGCTTTATTTTGTTCTCGCGGGCGGCAAGAGCGATCGAAAGGGCACCTCGCACCGGCCGTACGCGGCCGTCGAGCGACAATTCGCCGATCGCCATCACGCCGTCCATCTCCTGACCGTTCGTCAGATCGCCGTTCGCGCCGAGAATGCCTAGCGCCGTTGGCAGATCGAAGCTTGCGCCCTCTTTTCTGAGATCGGCAGGAGCGAGATTGACGGTTACCTTGCTTACGGGGAAAAAGAAGCCGGAATTTTGGACAGCGGCACGAATGCGTTCGCGCGATTCGCGTACAGCGGTATCCGGAAGGCCGACGATGATTATATTCGGCGAAGGGTCATTCTCTGCTGCGGGGCGGATATTGACTTCAATATCGACCAGCAAGGCGTC
>DAORTR010000068.1:0-13497 GCA_035432765.1 Pyrinomonadaceae bacterium | reverse complement strand
CCCACTCCTCTTCGTAATTAAGCTGCCAATGCCTCGTCACCCAAGCCTGAGCCTCTGACATCGCCGTTTCTTTCCATTTCTTCAAATTATCAAGAACGGAGAGAGCGGCCATGGGTTTGCTGGGATCGCGTTCGACACGGATCACCTCAGTTTTGACGTCGATGATCGGTTTATCGTCACCGAGGATCCGAAGGCGTACTTTGCTTCCTACCGGCGGAAGAACTTCGAGATTGACGAGAGCGCTCGCCTCTCCCACGTTTTCCGTTAAGCCGTCCACCTTTATCGTTCGTCCGCTTTCTGCGTCAACCCACGTTGCCCTAACAGGCATACTCGCTGTAATGCGATGATGCAATGGCGTTTTGTATGATGAAGTAGTGTATTCTACGTCTGCCATTATTTCCCCCTATAACCTTATAAATGCAATTCGGAAATATTTGGGTGGTCAAAGATCTATCGAACTGCGCCCAACAATCTTATCCATTATTACAAAAAAGTCAAGTATCCCGCTCAACCGCCCGAAATCAACTGTTTTTGACCCCGATATCAGCCGAATTACGAGTATTTTGTAACACGAATGATTACAGATGTCAATGCGGTTTTTTCGAGCGTTTTCCGCCTATTATTGCAAGGCGGGAAAAAATCGCGAGAATCCGCTTGTAAAACTAGCGTTTTGGTTCTACATTGTCCCTATTCAGTTTGCATAAGTGTTACAAAAAGCGGCCTCGGCCTTGCCCTGTAACGAACGCTGAACGTAATGTTGAACCATCGGTTCCAAAGGCTCTGTTTACCGGAGGCGGATCGGATGCCGACCGTGGAGAAGTTCCGTTCCCGGAAGCGGAACATAGGGAAAAGTATCCACAAATTTCGTTCCTTGTCAGCCGCATCTTTCACTGCGGTCGGCTTGTGTGCTTTTAGATCAAAAAATTGCCTTATTGAGGTACCTAAAGAATGTCCAAACTATTTTTTAACAAACTGCTTGCTGTTACGGCGCTCGCAGTGCTCTCATTTGCGGGTCAAGCCTTTGCCCAATCGCAAGCGAGCACCGGGCAGATCACCGGAACCGTGTCGGATCCGAACGGCGCCGTCATTCCGAGTGCGACCGTTACGCTGACAAGCAAAGCTACCAATCAAACTCAGACCGTAACAACGGGCTCCGACGGAGTTTACAAATTCGTACTCCTGCAGCCCGGAACCTATGAAATAAAAACGGCAGCGTCGGGTTTCGGCGAGGCAAAGCTCGAGGTAACGGTCTTTGTCGGCCGCACCGTTGACGCAAATGTGAAGATGGCGGCCGGCGAAGTTTCGGCCGTGGTGACGGTCTCGGACGACGCGATCCAGACGACAACGAGCAATTTCGACTCCGTCCAGAGCAGCCAATCCATTGAGAATCTTCCGATAAACGGCCGACGCTTTCAGGACTTTGTTACCTTGACGCCGACGGCGCAGGTCGATCCTTCACGCGGTCAGATCTCATTGAGCGGCCAGCGCGGCATCAATTCGAATATCAACGTCGATGGCGTGGATTACAATCAACCATTCTTCGGCGGTATCCGAGGCGGCGAACGTTCGAATTCGGCGTTCACCTTGCCGCAGGAATCGATACAGGAATTTCAGGTCGTTGCAGCGGGGTATTCTGCTGAATTCGGCCGCAGTTCCGGCGGTATTGTGAATGCAGTTACGAAGTCCGGCACGAACGAGTTGCACGGCTCGGCATTTTACCTGATCCGACCGCGGCAGTTGGCTCGGGCCAATGATTTCGCTAAAGCGCTTGCCGACCAGCGTCTTAACGATCTCGGCTTGCAGGCGACGCTCGCCCCGACGCAGCACCAGTTCGGCGGTTCGATCGGCGGGCCGATCATCAAGGACAAACTCTTCTACTTTGCGAGCTATGAACAGCAGCGTTTCCGCGCTCCTCGTCAGGTTCTATATCAAAATCTCATCGGCATTTCGGCTGTGACACCTTCGCAGCAGCAAGCTTTTGATTTCTACCGTTCGAACGAAGTGCAGTTCCAGCAGACGAACGACGCATATGCGGCGTTGGGCAAGATCGACTGGAACATCAACAATGCGAATCGCTTCAACGTTCGCTACAACTTCGCGACCAACAAGGCTTTGAACGCCGTCTCGACCGGTGAGACCGCTCTCGACCCGACGACGCTCAACTCGCTTTCGACGAACGGTACTGAGAACGATAAGAACCACATCATCGTTGCTCAGCTTATCTCGACGCTCAGCTCGAACTGGATCAACGAATTTCGCGGACAGTGGGCTTACGAAGAAAGGCCGCGTATCCCGAATGAACTGGTCGCAAATGTAAATACATCGATCGGCACTTATGGTACGCGAAACTTTCTGCCGACAACGCAGTTCGACAAGCGCATACAGTTTGCGGACAGCCTCACGTATCTCAAAGGCGCTCACACTTTCAAATTCGGCGGAGAATATAGCCGCATCAGAGCCGAGCAGACGTTCGGATTCAACCAGACAGGCGTCTTTACCTTCTCCGGCCTTAGTTCGACGACGGCGATCCTCGACGCTCTAGGAGTTACACGAACGGCGACGTTCCGCGGCAGGTTCGATACGACGACCGCCCGCTACAATCGCCAGGTCGGAAACTTGGCGGCGGGATTCGGCGTTCAGGAACTTGCGGCATTCGCCCAGGATTCTTGGCGTGTGAACAACAAACTCACGGTCAATCTCGGCCTTCGCTTCGAGAAGCAGTACAATCCGCAGGCCGAAGCGAATAACGATCCTGTTCTAACCCTTATCAAAAATACATCGTTTCCGATGCTTGGCGGAAAAGGGATCGATCCGGCAAATATCCCTGACAGCCAGAACGAATGGGGGCCGCGTGTCGGTTTCGCGTATGATCCGTGGGGTAATGGCAAGACGGTGATCCGCGCGTTCGCGGGAAGGTATTTTGCACGCACGCCGCTTATCGTGCTTGCGGCACCGTATAACAACTTCCGCGATCCCGCGGGCGACCTTTCGGTTACGCTCGGTTCCCCGGCCTTCAGCGCAGCAGGCTTCAACCAGGCTAGTTTTGACGCCGCGAACCCGCAATATGTCTCGATCATGGGAGGAACGGGCTTTACGCCGAATACGGTATATCGCCAGTTCGCGATCCTTGGCATCGACCTGAATACGTCTTCGCTGAGCAACCTGCCGATCCTTAGCTCGACGCAGATGGCCGCCGTCCAGACGGCTATCCTTGCCGCGACGACGAATCCCCCGGCAAACCTCGGGATCTTCCAGGGAGCGAACTTCATCGGTATCGCCCCGAATTTTAAGAACCCCGAATCATTCCAGTTCGGTTTTGGCGTCGAGCATCAGCTAACGTCGAAGTTCACGTTCGGCATCGATTATTCTCAGGTGAACACGATCCACCTGCAGAGGAATCGCGACATCAACCTGCCCGCTCCGACCGGTGTGGATCCGGTTACGGGACGCGTTCTCGTCAACCGCAACAACCGACCGCTTCGCGGTATCGGCAGCTTGCAAATGCGTGATTCGTCGGCACGTTCGCTCTATCGGGCGCTCACCTTCCGTGCGAACTACAAGCAGAAATGGATGCGCGTCAATATGTATTACACGCTTTCCCGCTCGCTTTCGGACGACGACAACGAACGCGACTCGGGCGGCGTGCTCTATTCGAATCCTTACGACCTAAGGGGCGAATATTACAATTCGCGCCTTGATCGGCGGCATCAATTCGTTGCCAACCCGATCTTCTTCCTCCCGTGGGATTTCGAGGTGTCGAGCGCGATCCGTCTGCGTTCGGGTTCGCCGATCGATGTTCGTGTCGGCTCTGATCTTAACGGCGACGGCAACTCGACCGAACGTCCGATGGTCGTGCCGGGTGTCGAGCAGAAGCGGAACTATTACACGAATCGTCCGATATATGACGTCGATATGCGTGTTCAGAAGAGCTTCAAGTTCGGCGAAACGCGCCGTCTCGCTATTTCAGCGGAGTTCTTTAATATTCTCAACCTTTCGAACGTTCAGTTCGGCGGATCGGCTACGACGAACTTCTGTTCGAGCTCGACCGCGACCTGCGGTTTGTCGGGTCCGACGAATATTAACTTCCTGAATACGATCCAGCAGAATCCGTCCGCATCGAATTACGGAAAACTCAATCTCTCGGGACTTAATCCGGGAAGCCAGGTCTTCCAGATGCAGCTCGGAGCTCGGCTCTACTTCTAAACAAAGGTGCAGAAGCGGGCCGCATTTGCCCGTTTTTCCCCCTTCAACGACGCTGCTCGGATCGCCCAAGAAAGATGGGTCCGAGCAGCGTTCTTTTTTCTCAGATCGCGAGTGCTTGCTATACTTCCAAAGTCTCTCGTTATGCGTATCCTGCAAATAACATCGGCGAAAAATTTTGGCGGCGGCGAACGGCATTTTCGCGACCTCGCGTTTGGCCTTACGGAGCGCGGTCACGAGGTGTTCGTGGCGATCCGCCCGACGAATCAATGGCAGGATAGGCTCGATTTCATTCCGAAGGAAAATGTTCTTTTCGTCTCGATACGCAATTCATTCGGGATGTTCAGTGCAAAACGCATCGGGAACTTTATCGCGCGCAACAATATCGACATTCTGCATGCGCACGTCGCGCGAGATTATCTTGCGGCGGCGGTTGCGGCCCGCGTCGCAAAGCGAGCGAAACTTGTGCTGACGCGGCACGTTCTCTTTCCGCTCAAACCATTTCACAAGATCGCCTTGAAGAACGTCGATGCCGCTGTTGCGGTGTCGCCTGCGGTTGCGGTCGAACTCGCTAACATCTTTCCACGCAATAAGATACACACGATACCGAACGGGCTGGACGTTACGCTGCCTGAAGACCTTGTCGAGATCGGGCACGAGTTTCGCGCGTTTCATAAGATCCCGTTAGATGCTCTGCTCGTCCTTGCGATCGGCGAGCTAAAGCCGCTAAAGGGTCAGATCGATCTAGTTCTGGCGGCCGCCGAGGTCGTCAAGAAGATTCCGAATGCTCACTTTTGCATAACCGGAGTGGACAATTCGGGCGGACGCCGTTTTCGCCGAGAGCTTCGACGCCTTGCGGCGACGCTTGGCATCAGCGATCGCTTCACATGGCTCGATTGGATCGAGGACACGCGACCGGCTTTCTCTGCGGCCGACCTTTTCGTTTCGCCGTCTCAATCCGAGAGCTTCGGCCTTGCGATGCTCGAAGCGATGGCGTCGCAAAAAGCCGTTATCGCGACGCGTACCGAGGGAGCCAAAACGCTCATCGACGATCCAAAACTTCTCGTTCCCGTGAATGAGCCTGTCGCGATGGCGACGGCCATCTCGGATCTGCTTGCAAGCGTCGAAGATCGAGAGCAGGTCGGCGCGAGATTGCGAAGTCGTGCCGAAAAGGAATTCTCTCTTTCGAGGTTCATCGACGGCCACGAAAGACTTTATGACGAACTGCTTCACGCTCGCTCAGAGGGCGCGTAAGCAATATCAGAAAACTGGACCAGGTCGGTCTTTACTTGAAACCCTATGAGGAAAGCGATTATTTCATCCCTGATCGCAATATTCGTGTCTCTGAACATAAACGCCCAAACGCCCCAGGAACTTGCCGATGCATGGGACACGACTCACATCACGGAGAAGGAGCCTTCGGACGTTCGGCATTCAGATCTGAAAGTCTATCTCGAGAAACTGCGCGTCCAAAGCGTCAAGATAGCGGAGGTCGGCCGCAGCAACGCGGGCCGCGAGATCTACCAGATGGAATTCGGCGCCGGGCCGCTGAAGGTCTTTCTTTGGTCACAGATGCACGGCGACGAACCGACCGCGACCTCGGCTCTCGTCGATATCTTTTCGTACCTCGCGACGCATAAAGATACGCCGTGGGTCAAGGACCTTGCGGCAAAGCTCACGATCCGCGCGATCCCGATGCTGAATCCTGACGGTGCGGA
Source organism: Pyrinomonadaceae bacterium (assembly GCA_035432765.1). Taxonomy (GTDB): domain Bacteria; phylum Acidobacteriota; class Blastocatellia; order Pyrinomonadales; family Pyrinomonadaceae; genus OLB17. Next base: position 7,579 of record DAORTR010000068.1, on the reverse strand, counting down.
ACTCTACACGCGCCGCAACCTTCAAGGCATCGACATTAACCGCGACGCGTTGGATCTTGCGACGCCAGAGGCTCGGCTCCTTAAATCGCTGCAGAATCAGTGGCATCCGAACATCGGCTTTAACCTGCACAATCAGCAGGAATTGACCGCGGTCGATCACACGGGCAAGCAGGCGGCGATCTCGTTCCTCGTCGTTTATGGTGACGAGGAAAAGACCGAGACGGACGGGCTTGTGCGGAATAAGCGGATCGTCTCGGCGATGACGAAGGCGATAGAAACGTACATTCCCGGCCACATCGCTCGGTATGGTGATGAATGGACGCCGACAGCTTTCGGCGACAATTTCTCGGCCTGGGGCACGCCCGTCATACTGATCGAGACCGGAGCCCTCGTCGGGCAAAAGGAATTGTATCTAGCCAAGATCAATTTCATCGCGATAATGACGGCGTTCTCATCGCTCGCGACGGGATCGCAGGCGACGACCTCCACGCTCGGTTACGACACGCTGCCGCGGAATGCGTCCGGGACGCTCGCAAGCTTTATCTTCAGGAATGTCCAGGCAGTTCCGAACGGGAATAGGGCGATGCCGCCGATCGATATCGCGGCAGTCGCCGCACGCCGTCGGGCGAGCTTTACAACTTCGATCCGCATAACCCGCGTTGGGGACGTCAATGGGCTTCGCGGACTCGAGGAATACGACGCGGCGGGATTCTATGTCATTCAAAGATTCGGCAAACTGATACCGGGAAAACTCGCCGAGCTGTTCTTTTACAAGAAAGATCGTGCGTTGGACTGGAAGGCAGAGGATATAATAGAAAGATTCGAACCGGACGCGATCTTTTCTGCGGGTTCATGGACAAAAGGTGCCGGCATCGTGCCGAAGATACAACGCTAAAACTGTGCTGCGTTTGCTCAAGATCAATAATATCGCTCTCATCGACGATCTCGAGATCGAGTTCGGCGGCGGACTGAATCTATTGACGGGCGAAACCGGTTCGGGCAAATCGATCATCATCGACGGTCTCGGTGCCCTTTCCGGCGAACGTATTTCGTCCGATCTGATAAAACAGGGCGAATCTGCGGCCCGCATCGAAGGAATTTTTTCGATCGAGCTTTCGCCAGAGGCTGCTGAGGTATTTGCCGAGACAGGCGTCGAAACGGTCGGCGATGAGATCATTGTCCGTCGCGAATTGTCCGTCTCGGGCAAGAATCGCATCTTTGTCAACGACCGACTCGTCACGCAAAATTTTCTGAAACGCATCGGTCATCTTTTCGCGGACATTAGCGGTCAAGGGGAACAGGCCGTTCTCTACGATCCGCGTACGCACCTTGCGATGCTGGATACCGCGTCAGACGTTGAAAAAGAGCTTGCGGCAACGGCCGAGGCTTTTCAGAATTGGGCGACGATCCGCCGCGAACTCGACGGGCTCAATGAGGATGAATCTGCGAAGCTGCGTTCGCTCGACATTCTGCGTTTCGAGATCGAAGAGATCGAGCGTGCAGGCATACAGGCCGGCGAAGAAGAAGAGCTCGAAGGCGAGAAACTCCGAGTCGTGAATTCCGAAAAGCTCGCGACGGCAAGCGTTGAACTCTCCGATACGCTGTACGATTCCGATTTTTCGACCGTTACGACGCTCGAACGCGCCTCTCGACGCCTTGCCGAACTCGCCGAGTTCGACAACACGTTCAGGGATTTTGAAGAAGGCGTTGCTTCTGCAAGAGCGGTGATCGAAGAGCTTGCGGCAACCGCACGGCGATTTCGCTCGACGCTTGACGTCGCGCCAGGAAGGCTTGACGAGATCGAAACGAGGCTAGCGGAACTCTCAAGGCTCAAGCGAAAATATGGCAGCAGCATCCACGCCGTTCTTGAACATTTGAATGCCTCGCGGGCGAGCCTTGATTCGATAGAAATGACGGGTTTGAGAGAAAAAGAGCTGAACGAACAGCTTGCGTTGGCAGAGATCGAATACAAACGACAGGCAGATAAACTATCGAAGAAACGTACTGCGGGAGCCGCAAAATTCAAAGCCGCCGTTGAGAAGGAACTTACATTCGTCGCGCTTGAGAAGGCCGTATTTGAGATACGATTCACGGAACGTGACGCTTTTTCCCCTGAGGGCAGCGAACGCGCCGAGTTCTATTTCTCGGCGAATCCGGGCGAACCCGCGAGGCCTCTCGCTAAGGTCGCCTCGGGCGGCGAAGTTTCGCGCCTCATGCTTGTTTTGCGAACCGTCAGCGGTAAAAGGGAAACTCAGCGGACCGCCGTTTTCGATGAGATCGACATCGGCATCGGGGGGCGCGTCGCGGAAGCGGTCGGCCGTAGATTGCAGAAACTCGCCGCGAGCCAGCAGGTACTTTGCGTAACGCACCAACCGCAGATCGCCTCGCTCGCGGATCATCATTTCGTTGTCGAAAAATCAATACGGTCGAATACTACAAAGCTCACCGTCCGAGAGCTTGATAACTCTGAGCGCATCGACGAAGTTGCGCGTATGCTCGCCGGACGCGAGATAACCGAGGCTGCCCGCGAGAACGCAAAGGCGATGCTTGCCGCCGCAAAATAATCGAAAATGAACGCTGAAATTCTTGCAAATGTAATTCGTGGGAACAACTTGGAATCCATTCACGCGGGCCACCTCGCCGTTGTTGACGGCGAAGGCAGCACGGTGCTCGCCAAAGGCGAGCCTTCGACAGCGACCTATTTTCGCTCGGCGGCAAAACCGTTCCAGTTCATACCGAATTTGACGAGCGGCGCGGCCGATGCATTCGGGTACGACGAGCGTGAAGTTGCTCTTGCCGTCGCGTCCCATTCGGGCGAGGACATTCACGTGGAGGTCGCCGCCTCGATGCTTGAGAAGGCGGGTTTCAATGAAAGCGATCTTCGATGCGGGACACACTTTCCATTCGATTCCGCAACGTCCGCACGGATGAAACGCGCCGGCGAAGAGCCGACGCAGCTTCACAATAATTGTTCCGGAAAGCACGCCGCGATGCTCGCCTTTGCAAAGCACATCGGGTCGGGAACTGATGAATACGAATCACCTGAAAATCGCATTCAGGGCAGGATACTTCGGTGTCTGAAGGATTTTGCCGAGACGGAAGAAGTCTCGCTTGGAACTGACGGCTGTGCTGCTCCGAACTTTTTCCTTCCGGTTGCGGCAATGGCAAAATGCTTTGTGAATCTCGTGGCTCCCGCCCGATTTCCGGAGATCACACAGGCGGCGTGCAAACGCATCGTCGCCGCGATGATCGAATATCCCGAACTCATCGGCGGCTCGACGCGTCTCGACACCACGCTGATGCGTGCCGGTAACGGTTCGCTCATTTCAAAGGTCGGTGCCGACGGCGTGTGGGCGTGCGGGATCGTCCCTTCAGAAAAGTATCCGAGCGGCCTCGGCATTGCGTTGAAGATCGCCGACGGCGACGATATGCGCGGGAGGCCTGTCGTTGCCGTCGCGATCCTCAAGAAGCTCGGCATTTTCGAAGGCGATGCGATGCCGGATCTTTCACCGATGCCGATCAAGAACAGACGCGGCGACATCGTTGGACGCATCGAGGCCGTCGAGCTCTGATGAGCGAGAGTCTGCACGCAAGACAATTTACTCTCGAAGATCGAGACGCTCTGCTCGAGTTTTTGGGCCGAGTTTACGCGGCGGATCCGCGCCGAAGGAATCGCGACTTCTGGGAATGGCATTACCTTAAGAATCCGTACACGAACACGGCCGACCTTCCGATCTGGATCGCCCTCGATGGCAAGAAGATCGTCGGGCACTTAGCGGCGATCGAGACCGAGATCAAGATCGGGCAAGAGACACATCGGACGATCTGGATACTTGACCTCGTCATTGATGAAAACTACCGCCGCCGCGGGATCGCAAAACGGCTTGTTGAATTTGCGGAAGAATTTCGCCCGATCCGTCTAGGCATAAATACGCACGAGCAGCACTCGCCCGAGCTTCTCGAAGCTCGCGGCTGGACGATCGTTGCGTCTGTTCCGCGTTATACGCGAGTTCTGTTTCCGGGCAACGCGTTCCTTTCCGGCTCAGGACCGCAGTCGATGGTTCGGAAAGTCGCGAACTCAATATATTCGTTTCGCCGCCGGAAGATCGAGAATTTTGCTCCGCTCGCGGGCGAGATCAGGCCGATCGAGCGGTTCGGCAGTTCGGCAGACGTCTTGTGGGATCGAGCCTCAAGTTGGAGAGAATGCGTTGCCGTTCGCCGTGCGGCGTTTCTCAATTGGCAGTATTTTGAGCAGCCGAACAAGAGATTCGAGGTACTCGGATCGTATTCGAGCGAAGACCTGTTGGGCTACATTGTGCTCTATTTTCGAACGCCGAATTCGCAAGGCATTGTTGAAAAGGCCGCGATCAGCGATCTATTCTTTTCCGCAGCAGACGTTGCGGACGATCTGATAAATGCGGCTCTAAAGCTCGCGGTGGAAAAACGCGTCGGCCGTATCGTAACCGATATGCTCAACAAAAATGCCGAGGATGCATTAACGCGACACGGTTTCTTTAAGACAAAAAGCCCGCTGCTTTTGATGGTAAAATCCGCAGTTTCCAACGACCTCTGCCTCGACCCGACACAGTGGTTTGTAACCCGCGGCGATTCCGACACCACGATCTTTGAAATGCCGAATCTCACGGCTTAACGCGCTGCACGCGTGCCGTGGGCGAAGCAGATCCTGAAGGAATTGGACTAACGATAGATAAAAACAACGCGTCTTCTAAACTTGCCGGTTCAAGGTCTCAATGGATTCACGAACTGGATGTTTGAAAACCTTGTAAAATCAAGGTCGGTGCTGGCGAGCGTCGCACCACAGGAAGCAGCGAGTGAGGCAAGGTGAGCGTCCATTACAAGATTGCCTGAGGACTGGCTTTCAACAAGCATTCTTGAATAAATATGCCAACTTTGTTTGTCAAGATTTATGAGATAGACATTACTGAGACTTAACCAACCTTCGACGGCTTCGACAGCGTCTTGTATCGAGGCAGGAGTTTTCATTATTTTCGTATTTGTTACGATCCGCAGAAAACCGGTGATGGTATGCCATGAGAGAAAAACCTGTTCGCTTGCAAGGACGTTCTCCAGCCATTCACGAGCCTGTCTATGAAGGCTGCTGTCGAGATCATAAGCGTACAGCAGCATATTAACGTCAGGAATCACCATTTTCGGTCTGCTCCTTCGACTTTATCAAGCAATTCCTCGATGTTGTCCAAACTAAGCCCCTCGCGAAGCCCAAGCTTAAAAGCTTTAACCTTAAATGGTTTCTTTTTGCCCGTTGATCTTGACGCGCTCAACCCTCGGCGCAAGGCGTCGTTAACTATTTCCTTAAAGGACTTACCGGATTCGGATTCCTGTAATTTTTGCAATCCGAACGCTACGTCATCGTCAAGAGTCAATGTCGTTCTCATATCATCCTGACAGTAGCTCAGTTCTACAATTCAGTCAAGCATCAAGGCATCAAGATGGTGATGTCTTGATGTCTAAGCAGCGAAAGGAAGTCCGTTAGAATAGTTTGCAATGAAGTATCCAAACGGATACAGTACTACTGTGAACACCTTTCTTCGCACACCGGAGTTTGACGAGTGGTTGGTGAAATTGCGTGATCAAACGGCAAAGGCCCGAATTATCGCCAGAGTTCGCTCGGCCGAAGCTGGGAATTTTGGCGACTGTAAATCCGTCGGTGAAGGCATTTCTGAAATGCGAATTCACGCTGGACCCGGATATCGATTGTATTATTGCCGCCGGGGTGACGTTGTTTATCTTTTGCTCTGCGGCGGAGACAAATCATCACAACAGCGGGACATCAAGGAAGCAAAGAGTATCTTACGGGAGTTGAGGGACAATGAAAAAGATCAAACAATTTGAAGCCGCCGATTATCTCGACAATGAAGAGGTGATCGCTGAATACCTAAATGCCGCGCTCGAAGATCCCAATCCCGATGTCTTCCTTATGGCTATCTCGGATGTGGCCAAAGCCCGGGGCATGAGCAAACTGGCTAAAGACGCGGGTCTCGGACGCGAGAGCCTCTACAAAGCTCTGTCGCCCGGAGCAAAACCAAGATACGATACGATTCTTAAATTGCTCCGAGGCCTCGGTGTTGACCTTCGTGCTTCCCCGGTAAAACATTAACGGCGGCGGTCGCTTAGACTCCGATCTTCGCGAACCGGCGAACTCTTGTTCAAACTGCCACGAGATCGATCTTAAGGCGTCGTCCGAGTGCATTTGCGGCACGGGTCATTGTGTCGAGCGTAAGACCGTCATCTGTGGCATCGAGTATCCGATCAACGACCGTGCGGCTGGTGTGCATTCTCTTTGCAAGAGCCGATTTCGAAATTCCTGATTCCTTCATTGCCTCGCTAAGCTGCCATGCAATAACTCGTTTGACTGCGACTGCCGTGACCTCATCGAGTTCTCCCTCCTCGGCCAGGAGATCATCTAAATTGCTGCCAATATTTTTGTGCTTACTCATTTGCTGAACTCCTTGAGTCTGCCGCGTGCGATCTGTGTTCCGTTCTAGGTGTTTGTTGGCTCTTCTTAACAAAACCGTGCAAGAGAATCATGTCGGATCCAACGACCGTGAAAAATGTCCGTGCAATGCCATCCTTGATCCGGCTACGCACTTCCACAGGTTTGGCTCGATCTTTCTAACCACCGGCATTCCTAAAGGCCAACCAAACTGAGCCGTCTTTATGTCGGTTCCGATAGTCCGACGGTCTTCCGATTTCAGACCGTTCTTTAGCCAGTCTCGTACAGGTTCCCGTCCTGAGTCAGTCCGGAAGAATTTGACTGTCAGGACAGGGATCATTAATAGAAGTGTACCAAAATAAGTGCAATAGTCAATATCCGAAGACGCCAATAACGCTCAAGGGTCTAAACTACTGTAAGTTGCTTGCGAGAGTTGAACGCGCGATCCAGCCACAGATTTGTGAGTTTCTCCTGAATGCTGTTGGCTTTTAGACGTTCGTTGAGGTTCTTGAAATCGACGAAATCGAGCGCCTGATCCTGATTGAAGCACGAGAAGACAAAGAATTCCTCGCCGGTGTGCGGATTGACGTGCCGCTGCAGACATTGGGCGCAGACCTCTTTCATCATGCACTGCATCGGTGAGTTGATCGAACCGATCGCGACGTGATCCGGTTTTAGGAAAGGCTTGAGCGTCGTATGGCGCGCCTCGCGAACTCCGTTCATCATACGGTCGCTGCCGATGGCGATGATGCGGTCGATCTCGCTGAGTTCGACGGTTCTCTCGCCAAGCCTTCCTTCTCCGTAGGCGATCATCGCTTGGACAATATTCCCGCGGAAATGCGCGTCCTGCGGACGGGCCGGTAAGATCGCATCACCGAAGTCCGTAGCCCAAATGATCTGATCGGTTGCTCGTTCGATCTCTTCGCGTTTGAAGAGGTCGCTGCCGTTCTTATACCCCGCAAAGTAAATGACCTTGTTGCCGTTATCGCGTATCGCTTTTGCGATCGAGAAGAGAACGGCGTTGCCCAGTCCGCCGCCCGCAAGAAGAACATTCTCGCCGGTCGGGATCTCGGTCGGCGTGCCGGTCGGCCCCATTACGAGGACCTC
>DAORTR010000067.1:0-13665 GCA_035432765.1 Pyrinomonadaceae bacterium | reverse complement strand
AGACATTAAAGGTTTTTACCGATCTGGTCGAACTTGAAAGCTTCTCCCTCGCCGCAGAACGAAATTTTATAACGCAATCCGCTGTTAGCCAGCAAATTCGTGGGCTAGAAGAGAAGATAAGCCGCCGTCTGCTCGAACGCGTCCGCGGTCGTCGGGACGTGAAACTCACGCCCGCAGGAGAGATATTATATCGCGAGGCACGCTCGGTGCTCGCGGCCTACGAACATCTACAGGAAAGTTTACGAAGCGTCGTCGGTAAGATCGGCGGCACCGTCAAGGTTTCGACAGTTTACAGCGTCGGGCTGCACGAATTGCCCTCAAAGGTCCGGGAATTTATGAAAAAATACCCGGCCGCGAAGATCGACCTCGAATATTCGCGGACCACACGCGTTGTGCGCGACGTGCTTTCGGGAGTCGTCGAACTTGGCGTCCTAGCCTTCCCGGAACCGCGCCGAGGCCTTACGATCGCTTATATGCCCGAGAGCCGCCTTGTCTTGATCACGCCGCCCGATCACAGATTCGCCGGCCGAAAGAGCATCAAGGCACACGATCTCGAAGGCGAGGATTTTGTCCATTTCGAACGCGACGTCCCGACGCGAAAGGCCGTTGACCGCATCCTCAAGGATAACGGTGTCGAGGTCAAGAAAGTCGCGGAATTCGACAATATCGAGACCATAAAACGCGCCATCGAGGTCGGCTTCGGCGTTGCGATCTTGCCGGAACCCAGCGTACGCGAGGCGGGCCGAGCCGGACTGCTCTCCGTCGTGCCGCTCGCCGAAGCATACTGGATACGAACCGTCGGCGTCATCTACCGCAGCGACCGCCAACTCTCACTCGCCGCCAAGAAATTCGTCGCGCTTCTGTCAGCTTGAATCGGACCAACTCACCTCCGGGGCTAAAATGCTTGACCTAACTCGGTGTTTTGGCCAATAATATCGGCGTTTCTTCAACAACTTGTTCAGTTGACGAGGTATTTGAGATGAGATGGTTACTTCTCGCTGCGCTGACGGCCGCCGCAATATTTTCGCCTAAGCCCATACTGCCGAACGGCTCGACCGCTCATGCGAACCTCGGATCGACGGTAGGCGCCGTCCTTGATAACTACGACATACGCGCGGATCGAGCGCTTCCTCCGATCGAAAAGTTGCGTCTTTTGCGCGGAGCGGGTCGTGAACTAGCTCGTATAGCGGACACGCGTTTCAAGATCGAGTTCAACGACGATCTTGACGTTGGCGAGATCATTTCACCGGCGGCCGGCCGCGTTTTTCTCGGCTCTAGCGAAGGCCGTTCGCGCTCCGATATGCTGAAAGCGTTCGTCACCAACGAACCTCAACTCTTCGGCATTCGGGACCTCACGCAATTTCAACTCGACGCAGACTATTCAAATCCCGACGGGAATTTATCCTTTGTGCGTTTTTCGCAGAAGATCGCGGGCACGCGCGTCTTCAATGCCGAGCTGAAAGCAGGATTTTCGCGAGACGGAGAGATGTTCCGCGTCGTGAGCAGCTTTGCACATAACATTGACCAAAGCGGTGTGAGCAAAGATTTCGGCAAAGCTGAAAGCGCGATCGTGAAAGCGGCGGCGAATGTAAACGTAAATTTAACTTTCGACGAATTTGCGCGGGCGGCTCGAAAGGACGACGGGAAAGAGCATTTCGTGAGTGCGAAATTCACCGACGAGATCGTTGCGGAAAAATATTATTTTCCGATCGGTCGCGGCGGCGTGCGCCCTGCGTGGTGCATTTCTTTGTGGGTGGTTGACGCGGCGTATCTCGTCGTCGTCGATGCGGAAGACGGCACGCTGCTCTGGCGAAAGAACATCGTCGAACGCCAAACTCGGCCGGCGACCTTTGAGGTTTACGGCAGTCAAACCGCCTTGATGAGAACGGCCGACAGCCCTTCGCCGTTTTCGCCCGGATGCCTTTCACCGACGGGCTGCTCGCAACCGGCAGCGATCGCGCGGACGACGTTCACTCTGATTGGCAATGAACCCCCGTACTCGTTCAACAGCACCGGCTGGATACCGGATGACGGCTTGCCCGTTCGGACGCCCGCTCTCTCGAATATTACCGACGGCAACAACGTTGAGACCGGCATCGACCGTGCCGCGCCGAACGGCGTCGATGACAACGGATGGGCGTTCGGGACGCCGACAACACGCGTTTTCGGCTACGCATACAACCCTGGTCCGGGGAATCCGCCGCCCGGCGAAGAACCGCTGCCGACGACGCAGACGTATCCGCCGAGCCAGTTTCAGCAAGGCGCGATAACGCACGGCTTTTACCTGGCAAATCGCTGGCACGACGAGATGTATCGCTTCGGATTTACGGAATCGGCAAGGAATTTTCAGCACTTAAATTTCGGCCGCGGCGGTGCCGAGGGCGACCGCATCTCGTTCGAAATACAGGACTTTTCAAGCACGAATGGCGCGAATTTTGCCGTCCCGCCGGACGGGCAACGCCCGAGGCTTCAGATGTTCGTTTGGTCCGGCCCGACGCCCGACCGTGACGGCGCTCTTGATTCTCAAACGGTCGTTCACGAACTCACGCACGGGGTTTCGAATCGCCTTATCGGTAATGCGACCGGCCTTTCGTCGAATATGGCTCGGGCGTTGGGCGAGGGATGGTCGGATTTTTACTCGCTCGCTCTTCTCGCAGAACCAAGCGACGACCGATTTGGAACGTATGCAGTGTCGGGCTACGTTACATATCTCATCCTTCCTAATTACGAATCGAACTATTATTACGGAATTCGACGTTTTCCCGTCGCCGTTCTCAACTCGCGCGGGCCGAACGGCCTTCCGCACAATCCGCTCACTTTTAGATATTTGAACGCCGGCTGCTCCACACTGATCGGAACCGACACGTCGAACCCGAACAGCGCATACCCGAGAGGCCCGATCGGCGCGAGCAGCCAATGCGATCAGGTCCACAATATGGGCGAATTGTGGGCTGTCACCTTGTGGGAAGCTCGCGATCAACTGATCCAACGACGCGGTGCGGCAGAGGGAAATCGGCGAATATTGCAATACGTGACCGACGGTATGAAACTCTCGCCGCTGAACCCTACGATCCTACAGGCCCGCGACGCGATCCTGGCGGCCGCGTCCGTTTCGGACAGTACCGATGTCGGCCCGCTTTGGCGCGGATTCGCAAAGAGAGGCCTCGGCGAGAATGCGTCGATCCAAAATACAGGCACCGGCAACAATAACACGATCGTAACCGAATCCTACGAGATCCCGACGCAGTTCGGCCGTCCGACGAGGGTCGATTTTGACGGGGACGGACGCTCGGACATTTCCGTTTTTCGTCCGTCTGACGGCATTTGGTATTTGAACCGCTCGACGAGCGGCTTTAGCGCGTTAAATTGGGGGATCTCGACTGACATTCCGATCCCGGATGACTTTGACGGCGATGGAAAGGCTGACATCGCCGTCTTTCGAGCGACGGCGGATGGCAGTCAACCTGACTATTACATCCTCAGCAGCGCGACGTTCACGGTCACGTACGCTTCCTTCGGCTTGCCGGGCGACACTCCGCTTAGCGAGGATTTCGACGGAGACAACAAAGCGGATCTGTGTATATATCGCAGCGATGGCAATTTTTGGATCCGCAAGAGCAGCGACGGAGGTGTGATCGCCGTACCGATATTAGGCGGCGGTATACCATTCGCAGCGGACTTCGACGGCGACGGACGCGGCGACCTTGGAACTTTCATTAACGGCACTTGGGCCCTTCGTCTCTCGACGGGGAATTATGAAGTTGAATCGATACAAGTTTGGGGAGCTTCGGGCGATAAACCTGTACCCGCCGACTACGACGGCAATGGCCGCGACGATCTCGCCGTTTACCGCCCGTCAATAGGCACATGGCTGATCCGCGGCGGCGCGACGGTGCCGTTCGGCATCGCGACCGACACGCCTGTTCCCGCAGATTACGACGGAGACGGGCGATCGGAAGTAGCCGTCTATCGCGGCGGCATTTGGTGGATATACAGCACGACGAGCGGCGTCACCGTTGCCAGATTCGGGCTTGAAAACGACAAACCGCTCCAGGCGACGCTGATCCCGTAACAGGCGAGAAGGCGAACGGAGCGCGCGGGCATAGCGCCCGTTCTCCGTTTTTTGAGTTGAGTTCTTAATCCGCCTTGGTGGCGATGTACGTCAGTGTTGTTGTTGGTTCGAGTTCGTTGAGGGCGGTGGAGATCGCGGGCATAAGACCTTCAGCTTCCATATACTCGCGTCCCAAAAGCCGGCGGAACCGGCGGTCTTTTGTCTCGCTCTTTAGTTCACGAAGAATTCCCCGCATAAAAGCAACGACGAGTTCCGGCGCGAACTGCTTGCCTGCGTTTCGGCGCATATCGTCAACGACCTCTATCGCCCGGCGGCGTGCTTTGTACGGCCGGTCGGTCGTCATTGCGTCGAACGAATCGGCAAGGTTCACGATCTTTGCGATGTACGGAATTTCGCGGTCGTAAAGTCCGTCCGGATAGCCGCGGCCATCGAGCCGTTCGTGGTGATATTTCGCTGCGAGCGGTACGTCCGTAAATGGATGATGTATCGCCTGCAGGATCTCGTAGCCGACCGTCGGATGCTTGTTGAGTTCGGCGGATTCCTTGGCGTTGATGCGATACGGAGCGTTGATGATCTTGCGTTCGACAGTGAGTTTGCCAACATCGTGCAGATAACCCGCGGTTGCCGCTCCCTCGATCTGTTCGGGCGACCATTCAAGCTCGGTTGCGATCAACTCGCTGTATTTACCGACGCGGACGGAATGGCCTTCCGTATATTTGTCCTTACAGTCGATCGCGGTCGCGAACGCCTTTACGGTGTCGGCGTAAGTGCGGCGAAGATCGTCGAAAAGCTTGCGGTTCTCTTCGCTGTGACGTTCGATCTCGGCGAGAAGGTTCCTTTGCGAGATCGCGACGCCGATATGCCGTCCCATTGCGCAGATGATCTCCTTTTCGTATGAAGAATACGCTTCACCCGTCGCCTTTTCGCCAAGGAAAATGCCGCCGACTATCTCGTCGCGGATGATCAACGGGACAAAAAGCTCGATGCGCCGCCGCTCGAAGCTCGACGAATAGACCTGAAAGAAGGGCAGCACGCGGGCCGCGTGTGCATCGATCGCATTCAGGCCGTTGGTCAAGAATTGCCGCTCGTCCTCGATACAGACCGAGAGCGAAAGCGGAAATTCATCGCCGAGGCCGCGGACCGCGAGCATATTCAGCTCACGTGCGTATCTGGAATACCTTGCGACACCGCCGCGCATAATTCCGAGTGCGCCGGAGAGCAAATGGAGCGACGTGCGGATCGTCTCCTGAAAATTATTCTTGTTCGCGACTTCCTGGCCTAGCTCAGCGAGAGCTCCGAAGGCGTGTATGAGCTTTGGGCTTTGTTCGATCATCTTTTGTTGTGGAGAGCTACTGGATCGTTACGTGTTTTGTTAGGCCGAGCATATCGAAAAGCTCAGCGGATTCGGGCTTCAGATCAGAAAAGACGACTTTGGCGCCTGCATTCTGAGCATCGTCGATCACACCTAGAAGGATCGAGATGCCGATCGAGTTTATGATCTCCGTCTCGGAAAAATCAACGACGATCTCCCGTGCTCCGGCGTCAAGCTTGTCCCGACACTCACGCTCGATCTTCTCGCCCGTGAGTTTGTTCAGATAGTCGCCTGCGATAACGATCGCCGACGGAGCGGAAGAGGTTTCGACTGTCGGATCCGGGTCGAATGACATATTTTCTGTCACTTAATTATTTTCCTTGCAATGTTTAGCTCTGGTTGTTGAAGACGTTACTTGAATGTTTCTAACATACGTCGTGGGCAAATACAAGGGAAAAATTAAGCGCTTAAGCCGAACGCGTCACTGTTTTGTTTGGCAAGCCGTGCGGTTTTTTGACGAGAATGCGTGTTTGAGCCAATGCCGTCTCGAACGCGTCTGCATCGTTTTGCGGGCTGCATGTAACGCCGCGGTCGTCGATAAATGCGGCAGCACGCGGCTTTCCCTGGCCGATATAAACGTCTGTGTAGGGGAATTTATACTTGTCGAGCCACTCGATGACGCGTATGCGAAGCTGGCCGGGCGTAATGATCGAGCCTTCGAGAACGTCCTGAGCGCAGCGGGACGAAAAGATCGTGATCTCGGCAAATCGCGCAAGCTTCTTCATAAACTGAAGAGCGCCTTCGATGGGTTCGCCAATGTGATCGACGCCGCGCCATTTGTCGTATTGCGCGAGAACGCCGTCGAGATCGACGCAGACGCGGGGCTTGCGTGTCGCAACTTTCTTCGCGGGATCTTTCGGCTTCGGAGCGGGCTTGAGCGTCGCCTTTTGCTTTGCTTTCTGACGTTTAGGAAGTTTTGACGGCCGAGTCGCGATCATTGCCTCGATCGCTTCGCCGCCTTCGAGCCAATCGTTCTCGCCCGCGAGCGCGTAAAAATTCCAGATGCGTGTGTAATGATGCCGCGTGTGATGACGACCGGGAACGCGCAGGGTGTAAGGAAGATCGTCGGGTGCGACCTGGCGTTTTGGCGGGAACATCTCGGGCCTTCGCGGAAGGCTGAAATCCTGCCATTCGTTGCGGATCTCGTCCACGAAGTCGTAAACGTCTGCGAGCGGATATTCCTTATCAAACAGCACCCAAACGTGATAACCGCCGACGCCGTTGCTGTCAAGAAGCATCGGGTCCATTCCCATATCTCGCAGGCGTTCTGCCCACGCGTAAGCGGCCTCGAAATTCGCGCCGGCGATCTCGCCCGCGTTCGGGACAGTTTCGTCGTGAAGATCGACATCGATCGCGAACCACTTACAAGTGCTGTGGTCGCTGATCGAGAAAAGTCCGATCAGATGCGCTGGCGACTTCGCGGCAAAATGCCGTGCAAGCTTCGTGTGCGTGACCATATCGGTGCCAAGTTTTCGGCGTTCGGGAATGGGCAGCATCACGACGCCGATCTTGCCGTCGCGCAACGTGTATTGGCTCCAGACGTCGCGGCGGTTTACGAGACGTTCCATTGCCCAATCCGCAAGGTCGTCCGAATGACGCACCCATTCCTGCGCGATCCAAAGAAGACGCTTTTCACCCGCAAATTCGAAGAATGGTGCAGCCACAAAATGATTCTATCTCATAGAGACTAACAGGCCTCGTTCTACTCGACCTTTTCCCAGCCGCCGATGAAGTTCTTCTCGGCGAGTTCCTGGAAGAATTTTCGGGCGGTCTTTTCGTTGTTCGATATCTTGATGTCGCGTTCGAGCGGGTCTTTGCGGTTCGGGCTAAAATCCGTGAGATAGACGACGTAGCCCGGGAAATCTCCGCGATCCTGCTTGTTCGTCTTCCACAAAATGAGTTTGCGGACCATCGTCTTTTCCTTCATCACCTTTGTGTAAACGGTGCGTTCGAGGATCTCGCTTTCGGGGGCGTCGTCGGCGTGGGCGGACTTTTCTGCGTCGGCGATCGAGATGAGGTCGGTTACCTGCTTGATCGACACGTCCTCAGCGACGGCCTCTTTGTCATCACGCATTCGTATGAATTGCGGCGAAATTACGCTTACCAATGGCATACGAAGAAGCGCCGTGAATTTCTTGCCGTCCCAATCGAGCACCATTCTTTTGACCGGACCGCCGCGTGCCCGTTCGCCGATCATATCGAGACACGATATCTCGATCACCGGCCCGGGCCGTATCATTTCGTACGCGACGTAATCGTTGTTTACGGCAACATAATCGGACGGCACGACACGGCGTTTCATCTCGGCTGCGATCGTCTTGCGGTCTTCTTCGCTGAAACCACCGCCGACGCGTGTGAATTCCTGGAATGTACCATCATCGCGGATAACGGCCACGAGCAGGTCGTGCAGCATTCCTTTGCGGTCGTCGGTGCCTTCGGAATACCCGATGATCGCGACATCGACGTTATGTCGCAGTTTGATCTTGAACCAACCGGACTGATCGTTTCGGATGACTAGCCCCTCGGCGCCGTCGCCGATCACCCATTCGGTGAACGCTTGCAGGATATCTTCCGTCTTATCGACGAAGCGATTTTCGGCGGGTTGGATCCTCTTTCCCTTACCGAACCATTTGGCGAGCAGCTTATATACATCCGAGACGCTCGTAACCTGTTCGCCGTCCGCCTCGATCACGTCGAAGACGGCGACGCCGAGATCCTCGATCTTTTCTTTCGACGGCGGGCTGCGAAGGACGCGTACGACCTGCTGCACAGGATGCGCTTTTGACGCACCTTTTTGTACGTAGATCTCGGCACCGAGCGTGCAGGATCTAACCTTTGCTTTCTTGAGGAGATCGACGGCTTCGTCGAACGCGGGCAAACCCATGCGGACCGTGCCGCCGGCATTTACCGACAGCATCTGCTTGCCGTCAAAGAAGAGCATCGCGTTCTCGCCGTCGTACTTTCTCGAAACGGAATAGTTTCTCGATCTCGGTATCCGCGATATATCTTCGGGCGAGATCGCACGCATCATATTGCTGACGCGGCGTTTGTATTCCTGAGCCTTCACGTGCAGTGAAGGGTCTGCGAGGTCGATCGCCTTGCCCGTGCAATAGCCGAACTTGCACGTAAATTTCTTCTTGTTGAAGTTTAGATCAGGCATCTTCAGCGACCGTCGGTTTCTTGAGTTCCATATTCGAGAGATGGAGGATCAGCAGGTACGCGTCGCCTTTGATCCGTCCCTCGAGAAACGCGTTATATGGTTTGCCGCCGCGGTTCATAATGAGCGGTTCGTTGCCTTTCTCGCCTCCGCGCAGCAGAAGAAGCGCATCCTTTTCGGCAAGTTCTTTTGCCATATCATAAAGGAAATCGAACGTGAGGCCGTTCACGTGCACTAGCTGTTTCTTGTTCGTAAAAACGAATTTGTGTATCGCTTCTTCCTTTTTTATGAACTTGCCGGTCCAACGCATTGGATATTCGCCGTTCATATTCTGCGGCTCTTTTATGCGCGGGCGGCGTTCGCGTTCGGTTCCGTCGGGGTTGTAGATGACCTCAATCTCTTCGATCAAATGGACGATGCCCTTCGCCGTTACATAAACTCGCGAAAGGTCCGAGAGGAACATTCCGAAGGATTCGATATCGATCTCCGGGTCGCCTTTGATCATAGCGGCGGCAACCTTCTCGATCTTCTTGCTCTTTTTAAGAAGAACCGGCAGGTCGTGCTCGACGTCGGTCTTCAAGAGCTTTTTGGTCGAAACGGGGCGTCCCTTTTCGTTCACGTAACGCACCGAGCGACGCGGCATCAAGGCCTCGGTCGCAACGACCGCATCACGATTCTTTTGATTGTTGATGTTTATCGACATCGTTCCCGCCTACATCAGGTCAAAGTCAAGATCGTCAACCGAGATCTCATCCTCTTCGTCGTTATTAAGTACCGAGCTTTCGTTGAGCTTTATGAAATCGAGTTCCGCCTGTTTGCCCGTTACGATGAACGCATCCTTGCCGCTGCCGATCACGAACGCACTGTCGTATTCGACGCCGCCGCGATAGCTGAAAGGGAAATTATATATCTGCCCGGCCGTTATCTGGTCCATGAGCGGAGAGATATCCGCATCTTCGAACGGCGTCAGCAGATAGACGCTTTTGACGATCTGCAGCAAATAATCGTCAACTTCGGCATTTTCAAGAATGTTGTTTTGATTGAATGATGATGGAACCTGCTCGATCTTTTCGCCGTCCTCGTTCACGGGAACGAGAGCGTTGCGATCGACAGAGTCACCCTTGTCCGTAACGGTCGCAAGGGCAGTGCCGCCCTTGTTTATCAACGTCTTTCCGTCAGCAGCAAGCACGCGGATCTCCGCTTCGCGGCCTTTCTCATCAAAAGCCTCGATCTCCATCTTACCGTAGAGTTTGTCACGATCAACCTTAACGATGCCGACAGGATATTCGACGCCGTCAAGCACAAGTACGAGCGGTCGAGCCATGCTGCAAGAACCTCCGAGGGAAGTTATTTTAGCGTAATTTTGCCGTCGTCGGCTATCTTTGGTGAATTTTGGCCAAAATCGGCCTGAGAAAGTGAGCGGACGACCTCGATCGACTTGTTCGTCTGGTCAAGCAACGGCCCACCGCGGCCTTCCTGTTTGAGGGCCGTGATCTTGCCTTTGATGAACTTGCCGTCGGCGCCGATCTCGACCTCGACGATCTCGCTCAAAGCGGTTTCTGCGGCGAGAGAGAACCATCCGTAGGTCGCGAAATTCCCAAGCGAATAGACGATCAAATGACCTTTGTAGAGGTCCATTCCACGCATAACGTGCGGGCCATGGCCGAGTACAAGAGCCGCGCCGGCGTCAATTACGCGATGCGCAAAGGCAGGGAGATTGCCGCGTTTCTCACCGGCGAAGATCTCGGTCGCGCTCGGAACATGCTGGCGGTCAGTGCCTTCAGCGCCGCCGTGGAACGAGACGACGACGATGTCGGCTTTCTTCTTTGCGGCACGAACAAGACGCTCGGCCTCGTCGAGGTCGTTCACGTTCGGCGTAATGGCGTTGTGCGCAAAACCAATGAAAGCGACCTTCTTGCCTTTTACGTTCAAATAGGCGGTCGAGTAAGTATGCCGATCGCTGCCGGCGTGCTTGATCTCGAGCGCGTCGAGCGTTTTGCGTGTACTTTCGCGGCCGCTGTCGCCAAAATCGCCCGCGTGATTATTCGCGAGGCTAAGTATGTCGAATCCCGCATCTTTCAGATACTTGCCGTAACGCGTCGGCACGCGAAAAGCAAAGCATCGCGTCGAGGTTGGACGGCATTTCGTTGAAGTTCCGGAATCTGCCAAAGGACCTTCGAGATTACCGAAAGCGATGTCCGCAGCAGAAAGTATCGAAGTAACGGGTTCGAGCAGTTTTGCGCCGTCTTCGGGCGGCATACGCGATTCATTCGGGTACGTCGAACCGAGCATAATGTCGCCCACCGCAGCGATCGTGATCGTCTCTGAAGCGGTTGCAGGAGTTGGGGACGGCGCCGGCTTCGCGGCTGGGCTCTCTTGAGCGTCGGTCGAGCGTCCGCAGGCGAGTGCTGCGAAGAGCAGCATCGCTGCGGCTGCGAAACAGATAGTTTTCGATATCACTGAAGCGCGTATCATAGGTTATTTGGCTGCGACGCTTTCACCCGCCGATATTTCGAGAGTTTGGTGAACGAGTTGATCCTGTTCGAGATGGTGGATCGCGTATGAACCGGTCGCAGGCGACGCAGACGCCACGCGGCCGATATATCGAACCTTGCGTTCTGTACCGGCGATCTCCCTCAAACGAGGGGCCATGAACGACCATCCACCCATATTCTCCGGCTCTTCCTGCGTCCAAACGATCTCGGACACATTCGGATAACTCGCGATGAGTTCGGCGATCGCCTTGCCCGGGAACGGGTAGAATTGCTCGACGCGTGCGACCGCGATCTCGGGTTTGACGTTGCCGTCGCGTGCGTGCTCGAGGTCGTAATAGACCTTGCCGCTGCAAAGAGCAAGGCGGCGAACTTTCGCCCTATCGGTAACGTGATGATCGTCGATCACGGGCTTGAAACCGCCCGTTTCGAGTTCTGCCATTGTCGATGTCGCGGCCGGCAGACGCAGGAGGCTCTTCGGCGTCATTACGATAAGCGGACGCGGCGTTTCCTGCATAACCTGACGGCGAAGCAGGTGGAAATACTGCGCGGGCGTCGTTGGATAACAGACCTGCATATTGTTCTCGGCACAAAGCTGCAAATAACGTTCGAGACGTGCCGAAGAGTGTTCAGGGCCTTGGCCTTCGAAACCGTGCGGCAAGAGCATTGCCACGCGACTCTTTTGCCCCCATTTATCTTCCGAAGACGAAATGTACTGATCGATGATGATCTGCGCTCCGTTCGAAAAATCTCCGAACTGAGCTTCCCAGGCGATCAGTTCCTTTCGCGAGATGACCGAATATCCGTATTCAAAGCCGAGAACTGCGTATTCCGAAAGCGAACTATCAAAGACGTAGAATCTAGCTTTCGGGTTCGCGGCGTTCTTGAGTTCGGAGAGCGGCGTCCAGCGCTTTCCCGTCATCGTGTCGTACATCGAAGCGTGACGCTGCGAGAATGTTCCGCGGCCAGAATCCTGACCGCTGACACGCACAGGGAAACCTTCGAGCACCATAGAACCGAACGACATCGCCTCGCCGAAAGCCCAATCCATCGGGACCTCGCCCTCGCCCATTTTCGCTCGACGCGCGAGCTGGCTGACCATCTTCGGGTTGATGTGAAAGCCTTCGGGTACGAGCGAGATCTTGTCGGCGACGATCTTAAGCGAGCTAGCCGGAACGCCCGACTGGAAGATATCGGAGCCGTCTTCCTCAACGATCGGATCGGGAACGACCGCACGCGGCGGCTTATCGGCCGCGATCTGTTTTGCTTTTGCGAGAACGCGTTCGTATTTTGCGACCGTGCGTTCTGTCATCGCTTCGACGTCTTGCTCGGTAAGGACTCCTTCACGGACAAGTTTATCTCCGTAGAGATGACGCGTACCGGGATGAGCCTTAACGCGTGCGTACATAACCGGCTGCGTGTAGCTCGGCTCGTCGCCTTCGTTATGCCCGAGACGGCGGAATCCGACGAGGTCGAGCACGACATCGCTCATAAATTCGCGGCGGTAATCCATCGCGATCTGCAGCACACGATACGCGGCCTCCGGAGCGTCGGCATTTACGTGAAAGATCGGCGTCTGCGTGATCTGAGCGGCATCGGTCGAATAAATCGACGAACGCGCTTGATCGGGCGAGGTCGTAAAACCGATCTGGTTATTGATGACGATATGGATCGTGCCGCCTGTTCGATAGCCCGGGAGATTCGCTATCTGCAGCGTCTCCATCACAACGCCCTGACCTGCAAAAGCCGCATCTCCGTGCAGGAGAACGGGCAGAATGCGGCCATAAACCTCTTCGCGGTTCCGTTGCTCGCCGTTGCGGAGTTCGTCCTGACGAGCTCTTGCCATTCCCTCGACAACGGGGTTCACCGTTTCGAGGTGGCTCGGATTATTTGAAAGCTGAACGAGGAGTTCCTTGCCCGACTTCATTTTGCGGTGGCCGATGGCGCCTTGGTGATATTTCACGTCGCCCTCATCAGCCGGGAAGCTCGGGTGCGAGGTTCCTTCGAAAACGGCGAAGATCCGCTCGGCCATATCGCCCGTCTCCGGATCGCCGACAATATTCGAAAGTACGTTCAGGCGTCCGCGGTGGGCCATTCCCATATAGATCTCTTCGACGCCGCGTGCCGACGCGCCCTCGAGAAGCTGGTCGAGAACGGGAATGATCGTCTCCGTGCCTTCGAGCGAAAAGCGTTTCTGGCCCAGATATTTCTTGTGCAGGAACTGCTCGAACTGTTCGGCTTCGATCAGCTTTTGGAGCAACTCTTTCTTTACGTCATCGCTGATCGGCGAGGTATCCACAAAATGCTCACGGATCTGTCGGCGGATCCATTCCTTCTCAGTTCGGCTGCGAAGGTGGCGATATTCGATGCCGACCTTGCCGGCATACGCGCGCCGTAAGATCTCGAGAACGCGACGCAGCGTCGCCGTCTCTTCACCGTGAAGGCCGCCCGTGATGAACACGCGGTCGAGGTCCCAAATCGTCAAGCCGAAATTATCGAGATCGAGATCCGACGCCATATGCGACGTCATATTCAACGGATCGATGTCGGCGAGCAGATGCCCGCGGCTGCG
>DAORTR010000066.1:0-13705 GCA_035432765.1 Pyrinomonadaceae bacterium | reverse complement strand
ATTATCTTCTTCCGGTCGAGATCGTCGGCGTGATGCTGCTGATGGCGATCGTCGGTTCCGTCGTGCTGTCACGCCGTCTGTCTCAGCCGGCGCTCGAACTTGTGATCGACAACGAAGAAGAACGCCGAAGCGAGGAGGTGGCCTCCTAGGCCGGAAAAGGGAAGTTATGGAACCGAATCTTGCAACATATCTCGGGCTTTCGGGAATTCTGTTTACGATCGGATGCGTAGGCGTCGTCTTTAAACGCAACGCTCTGGGAATGTTTATGTGCATCGAGCTTATGCTCAATGCCGTGAATCTGACGTTCGTCGCTTTTTCGAGATACTACGCCGATGTTCACGGCCAGCTTTTCGTTTTTATGGTGATGAGCGTCGCGGCGGCAGAAGCGGCCGTCGGTCTCGGTATTTTTATCGCGTTCTTCCGCAATAGACAGTCTATTGACGTCGATACCGCTAGTATTTTGAAGAATTGATGCTGAATGCCGATGTCATCTCATTCAGGGAGTTCGTAATGAGCGATCCTTCGCCATTGTCGAAGATCCAAGAGGCCGTGCTGGACTTTCTGCAAGGGCGGGATGATGCGACGCTGTTCGGTGCACAAGCGGTAAACGCCTATGTTGACGAGCCGAGAGCGACGCAGGATGTAGGTATTATTTCGACGCGGGCAAAGGATCTCGCAGAGGAGCTTCGCGAACATCTTGCTGAGCGTTTTCACATCGCGGTCAGAACGAGGGAGCTCAAGGATAAAGGCTTCCGGATCTACCAGGTCAGAAACGAAGGCCACAGGCATCTCGTCGATGTTCGTATAGAAAATTCGCTGCCTGACTCGAACACGGTCGAGGACATCAGCATTCTGACCCCTGTTGAGCTGATCATCAGCAAGGTCTTGTCTTATGAGTCGCGGCGAGGAAAGCCGAAGGCCGGGACCGATTGGAGAGACCTCGGGATGCTGCTTCTGCAATTCCCTGAATTGAAAATGCCTGACGGCGAAGTTGGAAGGCTGCTCCGGGAACGCAATGCAAGCGAGTTTGCGGTCAATTTTTGGCACGAGATCGTCGAACAGGATCTCACAGTTGACGAAGACGACGATCTGAGTTTTTAGAATGATTGAGAACAACCTTTTAAGTTTGATCATTTTTGCGCCGCTTGTCGGTGCCGTGGTGAATTGGGTCATCGGCGGCCGCCTCAAGAACGAGTTGTTCTCGAGCGTCGTCGGATGCGGCACGATCGCCATCTCGACGATCGCGGCATTTATGCTCGCGTTCGGCGTCGGGACCGGCCAGACAGGTGCGCTTTGGGCAGACAAACCGATCTTCGATCAGATCTGGACGTGGATACAGGTCGGCAGCTTCCGTGCGGATTTCGGGCTTGCGATGGATCCGCTCTCGGCCATCTACGCGTGCTTTATCACATTCGTCGGTTTGCTGATCCATCTCTTCTCGGCGGGTTATATGCACGGGGACAAAGGATTCTACCGCTTTTTTGCGTACCTGAATCTTTTTATGTTCTCGATGCTTACGCTCATTCTCGGCGACAACATCCTGCTTATGTTCGTCGGCTGGGAAGGCGTCGGCCTCTGCTCGTACCTGCTTATCGGTTACTACATCAAGCTGGACGAAGCGAAACGCGCGGCCAAGAAAGCGTTCGTGATGAACCGCATAGGCGACTGGGGCGTGCTCATCGGTATCTTCCTTCTTTTTACGCTTACCGGTTCGATCTCGTTCTTTGATAAGACGGTTGACGGACAGCACGTTGCAAGTTCGCTGAATGTGATCGCATCGATGGCACAGGAACCATTCGGCTGGGGTACGATCTTCGCGGGCGGAATTACGTCTGTGGCAGTTCTGCTCTTTATCGGCGCTACCGGCAAATCGGCGCAGATCCCGCTCTTTACATGGCTGCCGGACGCAATGGCAGGCCCGACGCCTGTTTCCGCGCTCATTCACGCGGCGACGATGGTCACCGCCGGCGTCTATATGGTCGTCCGCTGTAACGCGATCTTTCAGAATGCGCCGACCGCGATGTTCATCGTTGCGATCATAGGTTGCGCGACGGCACTCTTTGCCGCGACGGTCGGCCTTGCTCAAAATGACATCAAGAAAGTGCTTGCGTACTCGACCGTCTCGCAGCTCGGATATATGTTCCTAGCGTGCGGTGTTGGTGCGTTCGTCGCCGCGATCTTTCACGTGATGACGCACGCCTTCTTTAAGGCATTGCTCTTTCTCGGTTCGGGTTCAGTCATCGCCGGAATGCACCACGAGCAGGATATGCGCAAGATGGGAAATTTGCGCAAGTATATGCCGATCACCTACATCACGATGGGGGCGGGCTGGCTTGCGATCTGCGGAATACCGATCTGGGCAGGTTTCTTCTCAAAAGACGAAATTCTCTTTAAGACATTTGCGGCCTCCGGCCCTCTCGGCAACTGGGCGTACGGCCTATGGGCTGTCGGATTGCTGACGGCGGTCCTGACGGCTGTTTATATGACGCGTCTGATGGTGATGACGTTCTTCGGCGAAGAGCGTTTTCATCAAGTCCTTGCCGACGATCACCGCGCGGACGACCATTCGCATGACGATGCACATTCTGCCGCCGCCCACGATGACGACGAGGAAGACGCTCACCACGCGCTTCCCGCGGATTTCAAACCGCGCGAGTCGCCCTGGACGATGACCGTTCCGCTTGTCGCCCTCGCGATACTTTCAACGGTAGGCGGTTTGGTCGGAATACCATACGCGGTAAGTTCCTTTTTCGGCGCGGGCGATATTAACGTGTTCCACAAGGTCCTCGCGCCCGTGATCGTCGAGGTCGGCAAACCACACGCGATCGCTCCGGCAGGCGAACTTGCCGCCGACGCGCACACGACGACGCCGTCAACGGCCGCTGCTCCCGCACACGCGGAAGCGGAGCATGATCCGCACGAGATCTCGCTCGAGCGGACGCTTGCCGTCGTTTCGGTCATTCTCGCACTGTTTGGTATCGGCATCGGTTGGATAGTGTTCTCGAAGGCTCCGCTCAAGGAATTGCCGAAGATACTGCAGGACAAGTGGCGCATCGACGAACTTTACAACGGCTACTTCGTCGATCCGCTTACAAAACTCTCGCGCGAGGGACTTTGGAAAGGCTTCGACGTCGGGTTCATCGACGGCATCGTGAACGGTATCGGGCATTTTATGACCGAGGCAGGCAATGCCGTCCGCAGCCTGCAAGTCGGCTTTGTGCGCAGTTACGCGGCGATCATCTTTTTCGGAGCCGTCGCCGTGATCGGTTATTTTATTTATTACGGATTGAAACTCGTCGGATAGGCGGCGGTCTTTAGCAATAGAAATGGACCTTATAACCCAAAATCTTTTGACCATCCTGATCCTGCTGCCGACGGTAGGCGCGATCGGAGCGATCGTCTATCAGGCGGTCACGAAAACGGATTCACACCAGAAGTGGATAGCGTTATTTCTTACGACGCTCAATTTCCTCGTCTCGCTGCTTCTATTTACGAGAGGCGTGCCGGCGATCGGCGGATTCGAGTTCGAGCAGAAGGTGCCTTGGATCAGTGCGATCAACACGAATTTCCACGTCGGTGTCGATGGTTTGAGCCTCTGGCTCGTCCTGCTTACGACGTTCATAATGCCGCTCTCGGTGCTGTGCGCTTGGACTGCGGTGGAAAAAAAGAAGACGGCATTTTACGTCTCGCTCCTCCTGCTCGAATCGGCGATGCTCGGCGTTTTTGTAACGCTCGATCTGCTTGTCTTTTATCTTTTCTTTGAAGCGTCGCTCATCCCGATGTTCCTCCTGATCGGAGTCTGGGGCGGCAAGAACCGTATCTACGCTGCCGTAAAGTTCTTTATCTTTACGGCCGTCGGCAGCCTGCTAATGCTGGTCGCGATCATCGCTCTGTATTACATTTACGCGGGTGCGATGCACGGTGCAGGTTCTTTCGATTTTGTCGAGATCCTGGCTGCTATGCAGTCGGGCAAACTCGTGCTTGGCTCAGAGGCAGGAATGCTCTTGTTCCTTGCTTTCGCACTTTCGTTCGCGATCAAGGTTCCGATATTCCCCGTGCACACGTGGTTGCCTGACGCGCATACCGAGGCTCCGACCGCCGGTTCCGTGATCCTTGCCGCGATCCTTTTGAAGATGGGAACGTACGGCCTGATGCGGTTCAATTTTGCGTTCTTCCCGGATCAAGCCCGCGAAACCGCGTGGATCTTTATAATTCTCGCGGTTATCGGCATCATCTACGGAGCGCTCGTCGCAATGGTGCAGCCCGATTGGAAACGCCTCATCGCCTACACGTCGGTCGCGCATATGGGTTTTATCGTGCTCGGAATGTTCTCGTTCACCGAACTCGGAATGCAGGGAGCGGTCTATCAGATGCTGAATCACGGCGTCTCGACCGGCGCTCTCTTCATTCTCGTTGGTTTTGCGTACGAGCGTCGGCATACGCGCGAGATCAGCGAGTACGGCGGGCTTGCGAACGTGATGCCGAATTACGCCGCGATCTTCATCATTACGACGATGTCGTCGATCGGCTTGCCGTTCCTGAACGGGTTTGTCGGCGAATTTTTGATCATGGTAGGTATGTTCAAATCGAATATTCTGAATATTACCTCCACGACGAATTGGAATTATGTCGCCGCAATGGCTGCGGGCATCGGCGTGATCCTTGCGGCAGTTTATCTGCTGTGGTGCGTGCAGCGAGTTTTCTTCGGCAAGGTTACGAACGCCGAGAATAGGAAATTGACCGACCTGAATGCGCGCGAGATCGGCATTATGATCCCGCTCCTGATCGCGATGGTCGTGATGGGCGTTTATCCGCGGCCGTTCCTTGAAAGGACGGACCGGGCGATCAAGACCATCGAAGCCCGCGTGATGAAGTCGGCCGGCGGCGCGGTAGAGAAGACGGAGCTCGATACGAAGGCTCTCGAAAATAGATAATGAGTAACTTTTTGTTAGCACAACTGACAACGCCGAACGCGGACGTTACGCTGATCCTTCCGGAGATAGTCATCGCATTCGCCGGTATCGTCGTAATGCTGTACGACAGCTTCTTCCCGAAACAAAGAGCCGTCTCCGGAGCGATCGGCATGGCGGGCATTCTCGTCTCCGCCGTTCTGCTTGTCTCGATGTGGGGCGATACATTTTCAGGCACTGCATGGAGCGGAATGATCGCCCACGATAACTTACGTCTGAGTTTCGGGCTCGTCTTTCTGATGATCGCCGCGATGACGATACTTGCTTCGACCCTCTGGGTCGAGATCGAGGGCGTTCCCGTCGGTGAGTTTCACGCGCTTCTGCTTTTTGCGACGTTCGGGATGATGATGATGGCGTCGGGCAACGACCTCGTCGTGATCTTCCTCGGCCTCGAAACGTCATCGATCGCAACGTATGTGATGGCCGGCCTGCGAAAAGGCGATCTTCGCTCGAATGAATCCGCGCTGAAGTATTTCGTGCTCGGCTCATTTGCATCGGCTTTTCTTCTTTACGGAATGGCCCTCGTTTACGGTGCGACCGGAACGACCAACATTCCGCTCATCGCGGCGAGCGTCGGTGCGGCAAAATTCCCGGCCTTGCTTCTGATCGGAAGCGCGATGATGATCGTCGGTTTTGGTTTTAAGGTCGCGCTTGCACCCTTCCATGTTTGGACGCCGGACGTTTACGAAGGCGCTCCCGCGCCGATCACGGGCTTTATGGCGGCCGGGCCGAAGGCGGCGGCATTCGCGTCCTTTTTACGTGTATTCGTGTTCGGCTTTCCGCTCGTTGCCGGAGCGCAGGCCGCGGGAATCCTGCACGAAACATGGATATCGCTCCTCGCGGTTCTCGGCATTATCACGATCTTATTCGGCAACGTTGCGGCCATCTTGCAGAACAATATCAAGCGAATGCTCGCCTATTCGTCGATCGCCCACGCAGGTTATGCGACGGTCGGTTTTGTCGGAGCGGGCTTTGCTAAGACCGCGTTCGAGCGTAACGAAGCGATCGCCGCTGTCGCCTTTTATCTGTTCGTTTATGCGATCACGAATCTCGGAGCATTCGCGATCGTCTCTCTGCTTGGCCAACGCAACGACAGACGCGCTGATTTTGAAGATTACAACGGCATTGGGTTCAAGGCGCCGCTCTTGTCCTTCTCGCTGTCGGTCTTTATGCTCTCGCTTTTGGGAATGCCCCTGACTGCGGGCTTTATCGGGAAGGTGCTCGTTTTCCGTCCGGCCTTGGAATCGGGGAATGTTCTACTCGTAACGCTTGTCGTCGTCGCGGTCATCGGTTCTGCGATCTCGGCTTATTATTATCTGCGACTTCTCGTCGTTATGTTCTTCCGCGAACGCGCTGTTGATTGGACGCCGCCGAAGGTTCCGAGCGCGTTGACAACCGCGATCGCTGCGGCGGTCATTGCGGTTCTATATTTCGGAATTTTCAGCAACGGCCTGATCCGTAAATTCTCAGGCGATCCTCCGCGGCCGGCCGAGGTGCGGGCAGAACGATAAGTGCGTGAATCCGTTGATGCGTTATTAGATCGGATCCGCACGGACCTTGCAGAGGACTGGCTGCCCGAACTCTATCGAACCAAGGTGCGCGCCCAGCGAACTCGCTCATATATGCTCGATATTCGAGGAGGCGAGATCTCGCCCCGCATTCTATATACTTTGCTCGGCATAGAACTGCAAGTTGGAAAGCGGCGTTTCGCTTGTCCGGATCTTGCCACGGCGCGCTACCTGCGCGTCTTTGCAAGGCTCGGCTGCGCGGAATTCGCCGTGCCCTACGACATCTCGAAAATATCGAGGATCGCCGATCGGCTTGAGACAAGCTTTCAGCGTGCTCTTCTTGTCGCCGCAGACGTAACGAAACGTCGGACGCCTCGCTCGGCCGCATTGATCCGCAGAAAACTCTTGATAAGAATGCGCGACGAGATCGCGGCGATCGGAGCCGGCGAACCGATGCCGGCATTTGACACGAAGACGCGCCAAAGGGAAAAATAGTAATCACGCGTTTTCGCTTTAATTTTCAAAAAGTAATTCGATCTTGACGAAATGCCGTTTTTCGATACGGAGGGCGTTGTCCATCCTGAAAATGCAGAGCTTCGCACCGCCTGCAAACTGTGCGACCGTGCGTCAGATCCGGCGGATGAGGTCATTTGCTCCTTGCGTCGGATCGCACAGCGCGACGAACCTGCATTTAAGTGCGCGGCGTTCGTGAGTATTTACGGCATCCTAAATGATGGTATAATCATCTGATGCGCGTCAGGCGCGCATTTTGCGCTCTTCATTTAGGGAGATGCGCAAGACCAGGGAAGTAAGAAGTTAAAGGAATATGCACGATAGCGTTGCCACAGCTTTTGAGACGGAGAATCAGACCTCGCCTTTCTCAAACGCAGACTTTTGCCGGTACGAACCGATCCTGCAGCGGATCGACCACGCAAAGGTCTTGATCGTAAACGATCTTCTACGCTACGCGTCCGATCTTTCGCCGCTCGCTTTCGAAGATTGGAAAGGTTCGGTCGAGTCAAAGCTTCGCTTTGAGCGCAAAGTCTCCGGGATGGCCTGCGATAACATTGCAGAGAACGTCATTCGGCTTGTCAAAAATCCAAAAACGCTTACCGTTCATCTATCCGAGATCGAAGCCGCCGCGAAGCGATTCCGTCCCGACGCTATTGTGATGAGCGGCACATTCGCCGACTTTGATTATTACAACCCGCAGCAGCTCGATGATTTTCACGGATTCATTAAGGAAACGAAAATTCCGGTGCTTGCGATCTGCGGAGCGCACCAACTCGTCGCGGTCTCTTTCGGCGCGGAATTGAAGACTCTTGATGATCTCGAGCTTTCCGAGCGGCGCAATGACCGGCTCGTCGAATATCAATACAGGTTCGTGAAGATCGTGGATCCGACCGACCCGATCTTTGAAGGCCACGACGACGGCTCGTCGCGTCATTGGCAGGAATATACGAACAAGGACGACATTCTACGCGTCTGGCAAAATCACGGCGTGCAGGTTGTCGGAGTTCCCGAAGGCTTCAAGCTTCTCGCAAGTTCTTACCTTTGCCGCAATCAGATGATGGTGAAGCGGAGCGAAGGCCAGCTCATCTACTCGGTGCAATTTCATCTCGAAAAATCATTCGAAGATTGGTCAAAGAATCCGACGCGTTGGGAACACGTGAACGAAAGCCGCGACGGCCGCGTTCTTTTCGAGAACTTCCTCAAACTCGCTCTTGCACATCGATCAAAGTAGTTCAATCCTCCGGTAAGCAGACCACGCCATGAATGACGTGGCTAGTTGCCCTTCGGGTTACGGTCAAAAACAATCGCCGGGCACGTTTTCGAGGGTATTCTGCATCAGCATATCGACGACCGCGTTGAAGTCATTACCGGATTCTTCATAAACACGAAGCTGTTCATCGGCTGACGTCCCGCGTTCGAGGATCGTGTAGATGTGTTCGATCTCATGTCGCGAGTTGAGCGGATCGACAACGTCGTCCACAAAATCGAGCAGTTCTCGGATCAGATCCCTTGCCGGAACTTCTTTTTGCTTCCCGAGGTCGAGGAGCATACCATCGAGGCCGTAACGGATCGCGCGCCATTTATTCTCGAGGATAAGGCGTCGATGGTAGATGCGGAATCCGAGATTGCTGTCGATCAGTTGATGGAGTTTTGCGACTATCGCCTGAAAAAGGGCGGCGACAGCGATCGTGTCATCGACGCGCGTCGGGATATCGCAGACACGGAATTCGAGCGTCGGAAATTTGTAGTGCGGTCGGACGTCCCACCAGAGTTTGGAACCATCCTGAAAACAGTTCATCTTCACGAGCAGATCGACGTAGCTCTGGAACTGTGCGTAGGATTCAAAATGATCGGGAATTTCGGTACGCGGAAATTTCTTAAATACCTCGGAGCGGTATGATTTGAGGCCCGTATTGTGCCCAAGCCAGAACGGCGAAGACGTCGTCAGAGCAAGTATGTGCGGCAGGAAATATCTCGCGGCGTTCATTATCTGAATACGCCGTTCGAGGTCCGGAATGCCGACGTGTACGTGGACGCCGAAGATAAGCAGGCTGCGGGCGACCATTTGAAGCTCGTCGATCAGGAGCTTGTATCGGTCGCCGTCGTATATCTGCTGTTCGCTCCATTTAGAGAACGGGTGGGTCGATGCGGCGACTATCGCCATCCCTTTCTTTTTGGCGAGAGATGAAATAATGCAGCGGAGTTTTGTGATATCCTCGCGGGCTTCCTGTATATTCGCGCAGACGCCCGTGCCGACCTCGATCATCGACTGGATCATCTCGGGCTTTACTTTTTCGCCGAGCAAAAGCCGGCCTTCGTCGAGGATCTCAGAGACGTGCGACCGCAGTTCGCGTGTCGCCGGATCGACGATCTGAAACTCTTCCTCAATGCCCAGCGTAAATTGATCGAACATTTAACATCCCTCGCTATTGTCTTAGGTTAAGCTTTCAGATCGAGTTCAGACTCCAGAAAACGCAGATCCTCGTCGCTAATATCCTTGAACCGAACTCCGACGCCATGTCCCGGATCTGTATATGCAACGACGCTGTCGAGCCGCATTTGGCGTCCGCCGAGCGTGAGCGTTGCAATGAGCGGCATTCCGGACTTAAGTTCGGCCGTCGTAGTCATATAAAAGCCGCCGCTTCCGATATCGCGTGTGTTCGCGATCCCGGTTGCGTCGCCGCCTTCAAAACGCACGTCAACGATCAACTTCTTTCGGTCATTGTGCCTACGCTCAGTTGTGTTAAGACCGCCTTCGGAGTCCGGTTTCATCATATGGGCAAGGATCGATGACAAATTTTCCCGCGGAGCCTGAACTTTTGAAACTGCTTTTATACCTCTATTCTACCCCAAAGACCGAAAAGTAGAAACCTTATTTTTGTTCTGCCTTCGCGCTAAGCGAACGTGCGGCGTTCAGGAACGCTTCGGCAGCATGAGAGAGTTTCGAATTCCGCCGATAAACGATATTCAACTCACGCGTAAGCTGCAATTCCCGTATGTTCAACTCAGCGAGCCGCCCGTTTTCGATCTCGGCACGGGCAGCAAGGCGCGGAACGAGAGCCGCCCCGGCGTTCTTCATAACAAGCAGCTTGATAGCCTCGAGCGAAGGCAGTTCGACCGAGATCTGCAGCTCGATACGGTGTTTTGCAAACGCCTCGATCACGCGCCGTCGGTACGGCGAAGGTGCATTGTGCGCGATAAAACTCTCTTGGGCGACATCGCCGATCGAGACCGTGCCGCGCCGCGCGAGAGGATGCTCTGGCGAGACGATCATCACGAGATCGTCAGTTACGATCGGCACCGAGACGAGCGACGCGTCTTCGGGCGAGAATGAGATCACGCCGAGCTCGACTTCGCGAGCCGTAATTTGCTTCGGGATGCGACTGGCAACGCCTCTCTGCACCTCGATCTTGATCGTCGGATGCAGCTTTAGGAACTCTTCGATCACGGGCAAAAGAAAAAAGACCGTGTGCTCGTTCGCGCTTATCGTAACCTTCCCGCGACGAAGGCCTTTCAGTTCGCGAATTGCATTTCGAGCGTTCGTGCGCAGGGCGAGCATCGCTTCCGCGTGCTCAAGCAGCACTTCGCCGGCGAAGGTCAACGTTCCGTCCTTTGACGAGCGGTCGAAGAGCTTTTCGCCGACATCGTCCTCGAGCCGACGGATCGCCTGACTGACCGCCGGTTGCGTGCGGTTCAAAGCCTCAGCGGCACGCGAAAAACTCTTCTCGCGGGCGACCGTTACTAATACTTCTAATTGGTTAATGTCCATAACTGTCAGGTTATGTTTTTAATAGGATAATAAACTTTCGCTTATTCTGATAGTCTATCTTCAAAAGTGTCGAAAAGCGATGCACGCGCGTTACCGCGCCGGGCGAAAATGAGCTAAAATAATGTGTTTTACTTCCGATATGGGATTTTCGACAACGGCAATACACGCGGGCAACGAACCTGATCCATCAACCGGTGCGGTCAGCGTCCCGATCTACCAGACATCGACCTTTGCTCAAGAAGCGTTAGGCGTTAATAAGGGCTATGAGTACGCGCGTACGAAGAACCCGACGCGAACGGCGCTTGAGACAAATCTTGCGGCTCTCGAAGGGGCGAAATACGGATTTGCTTTCGCGTCCGGAATGGCCGCGATCGACACTACGTTACGGCTGTTAAAGAGCGGCGACCACGTCATTCTCGGCGATAACACGTACGGCGGGACATTTCGGCTTTTTGACCGCATTTTGTCGAATTACGGCATTGAATTCGATCTCGTGAACACGTCGGACGCGTCGAACCTCGAATCTGCTTTCAAGCCGAACACGAAGATGGTATTCGTCGAAACCCCGACGAATCCCGTGATGACGGTTACGGATCTTGCGGCGGTTTCGAATGTCGCTCACGCTCACGGCGCGAAGGTCGTTTGCGACAACACATTCCTTTCGCCCTATTTTCAGCGTCCGATCGAGCACGGCGTGGATATCGTCGTACACTCAACGACCAAGTATCTGAATGGGCACTCGGACAGCGTCGGCGGTTTTGTCGCCCTCAATGACGACAAAGACGCCGAATGGATCGGCTTTGTGCAGAACAGCGCCGGCGCGATCCTTTCGCCTTTTGATTCATTCCTTGTTCTTCGCGGCACAAAGACGCTTGCCGTCCGTATGGAGGCCCACGACAAGAACGGCCGTATGGTAGCGAATTTCCTTGCTGAGCATCCGCGGGTCCAGACGGTGCATTATCCGGGACTTGCGTCACATCCGCAGCACGAGATCGCGAAACGGCAGCAAAGCGGATTCGGCGGAATGGTCGCGTTTGAGACCGGATCGCTCGCTAATGCAAAAAAAGTTCTGGATAGCGTCAAACTTTGTACTCTCGGCGAGAGCTTGGGCGGCGTTGAGAGCTTGATCTCCCATCCGGCGTCGATGACTCACGCCTCAGTGCCCGCGGAGCGGCGTTCCGCATTGGGCATCACGGACGGGCTTGTTCGCATTTCGGTTGGTATAGAAGATATTGAAGACATCCTGAACGATCTCGATCAGGCATTGTAGCTAACTATGTTCATTGTTGAGGTTCATGCGACATCGCATATTGGGCGTGTCCGCAAGGGAAATGAGGACAATTTTCTTGTTCTCTCCGTTTCGGACACCAAACGCTGGACCGGTTCGCAGGACGATAGCGAATTCGTCATCGAATCGCAAAAGCTTGCCGTTGACGACAACGGCGTGGTTGTTGCTGTTTCGGACGGTATGGGCGGAGCCCTTGCCGGCGAGGTCGCAAGTACGCTGGCTGTAGAGACCGTTAGCGAACAGCTTCTGGAAGACGATTCTGACAAGACGCTGACGCCCGAAGAGCACGATTATTTCCTCGTCTCTAAGCTCTATAACGCCACCGTCTATGCCAATTATCTAATTCACAACCAGGGCCGGACCGACCCGCAATATCAGGGAATGGGGGCGACGTTTACGGGCGTTGCCGTGTCGCCGAAGTTCGCGGACATCGTTCAGGTGGGCGACAGCCGTGCGTATCTGATCCGCAACGGCAAGATCTACCAGGTGACGAAGGATCAGTCGCTTGTTCAGCAACTTATCGATACGCAGCAGATCTCGCCAGAAGAAGCAGAATCGCACAACCTAAAGAACGTGATCCTTCAGGCTCTCGGCGCACAGAGCGAGATCTATCCGATCTCTGCGCGAGTTGAGCCGCACCGGAACGACGTGTTCCTGCTCTGCAGCGACGGATTATCCAATAAGGTTTCGGCCGCGAATATGCAACGGATCGTCGAAGAGAATATCGATTCGCTCGAACAGGCCTGTGCCGAACTAATACGCGAGGCGAACAACAACGGCGGCGAGGATAACATCACCGTTATCTTAACGAAATTCACGGGCGAGGGCCTTCCCGATCCGGAGGGCGATGAATTGAAACTTGAGCTTCTTGATCTCGGCGGAATTCACGACACTGCGGATCAAGACGATACGGCGGAGATAGTTTAGCCCTCTCGCCAATCTGGAAGAGCGTCCGTCTTTCGGCGAACGTAAAGCGAAGAGCCGCGAACCTCGACCACCTCGACCTTTTCACCTTCCGCGAACGAAGTCTCTTCGTCTATCGGGAATGCGGTCCACGTTGAACCAAAAACCTTTACGGCCGCCTCTTTGAGCGGTCCTTCGCTCATTTCGACGACCGTGCCGATCTGGCCCGGAAGCGAATCAATACCGGTTTTTACGAAGTCCTTGTCGCCGTGCGAAAAATAGTCTGAAAAGATCCGCCGCGACATTACGACCATTACGACCGACGAGAACAAAAATATAAGGATCTGTAGGAAGAATGGAGCGCCGAAGAACGATGCGATCGCAGCGGCGAATGCCCCAAGTCCGAACCAGAAAAGCACGAATCCGAGCGTGAATATCTCCGCAACGACGAACGCCGCTCCGACAAGCACCCACAAAAGCCAAGCATAACTTTCCATTCTTTCTTCGGACTCCTGCTCAAAGCATAGCATTGCCCGTCTGAAAGGGACGAGGTCTGCGACGCAGATGTTCGCCAAAGGGGGATTATTTCGATAAAATTCACCTTGCACTTGTCGCTTGTCGAGCAAATTTAGACCGAACATTAGGTAAAAATGCCGCTTTCAACGATCGAAGACGCTGTCGAGGATATTCGCGACGGCAAAATGATCATCATTGTCGATGACGAAGACCGCGAGAACGAGGGCGATCTCGTCTG
>DAORTR010000065.1:0-13712 GCA_035432765.1 Pyrinomonadaceae bacterium | reverse complement strand
TCCTAAATTCAGCCAGGCGTGAGAGGCTGAATGTCGTCGTACACTTGCTCCAGGGGGCAACTCTTACGGGCCGAATAAAGAGTTTTGACAAATTCTCCCTTCTCCTCGATGTCGGCGGGCCTGACGTGCTGATTTTCAAACACGCAATATCGTCCATCACGCAGGAGCGTCGTCCGGCTTCGCATTCGCCCGCGCCGGCTGAACAAGACCAACCTTGAAAGGCAGTTTTATAACCTTTGAGGGCATCGACGGCAGCGGCAAGACGACCCAGCTAAAGAAGCTCGCCGAAAGTTTGCGGCGCGCTGGCCGCGACGTTCTGCTTACGTGCGAACCCGGCGGGACGCCGCTCGGCAGCGAGATCCGCAAGGCATTCCTCGAAACGAGGCAGGATGTCGAACCGCTCGCCGAACTGCTCCTTTTCGCCGCCGACCGAGCGCAACACGTACAGCATCTGATCCGTCCGGCGCTTGCCGCAGGACGCATCGTCATCTCAGACCGTTATGCCGATGCGACCGCCGCGTATCAGGGAGCAGGACGCGGCTTCGATCTCGAATTGATCGAGAACGTTATCGCCATCGCGACCGACGGCCTCAAACCTGACCTGACGCTTTTCTTCGATATCGATCCCGATCGCGCGGTCGATCGAATGGCGTTTCGCGGTGAGCACAAGATGAATCGGATGGATCTCGAATCTTCGGATTTTTACCGCCGCGTTCGCGAAGGCTACCTAAAGATTGCCGCGGCGGACCCCGCCCGCTTTCGCGTTATCGACGCGAACCGCAGCGTTGACGAGATCGCCGAGGAAACACTCGATCTAGTAACGGAGCATCTGAAAAGTGTTTAGCGGACTCGTCGGGAACGATGTTACAAAACTCACGCTGCGGCGGCTGATACATCAGGGTCGCCTGCCGAATTCGCTGCTTTTTGTCGGCCCCGAAGGCGTCGGCAAGAAGCAATTCGCGATCGAGGCATCGCGCGCTCTTGTATGCCGCGAGCAGACGGACGGCGAAACTTGCGGCGCTTGCTCAAGCTGTCTGCGCGCCGGCAAATTCACGATCCCGACCTCGGAAAAGGCCGAGGACTTTGATCGAATAATTTTCAGCGAGCATCCGGATGTCGGCGTGATCCTGCCGCACAAACGAAATGTGCGCATCGCGGCGATTCGCGATCTAGAACGCGAAGCGAACTTCAACCCGTACGAAGCACCGGCACGTGTTTTCATCATAGACAACGCCGATCTGATGAAAGATGCTGCCGCGAACGCGCTCCTCAAAACCCTCGAAGAACCGCCCGCAACGACGCACATCATCCTTGTTACGGCTCGTCCGGACGTGCTCTTGCCGACGATCCGTTCACGCTGCCAGACGATACACTTTGCGCCGATCGAACGAAAGGCGATCGAGGAATATCTGATCGAGACTCGCGCATTTTCGCACGACGAAGCGCGGCTTGCCGCAGGCGTGGCTCACGGCAGCATCGGACGGGCCGTTGAGATCGACGTTGCCAAATATCGAGATATGCGCGACCGTGCCGCCCGCGTTCTGCGTTCGGCAGTCATAGACAATGATACGGCCGCTTTGCTGAAGGTCTCCGAAGAGTTGAACGACGCGAAGAATAAAGATGATTTCGAAGCGAACCTCGACATTCTCGAAGCGGTTCTGCGGGATGTTTGGCGGCTTTCGTGCGGCGTCGATCCGTCGAAGATACTTGATCCAGAGATGGCTGAAAGCTATCAGAACCTTGCCCAAAGGGCCGAACCTGCGAGATTCGCCGCGTGGCTCGGCGAGGTCGAAATGCTTCGCCGAAACCTCGCCGTGAACATCAACCGAAAGGTCGCGACCGACGCGATGTTTTTGACAATGGCCGGCGAAAAGCGGTAACTAGATATATAGGTCGGTATGAACGTTCTTGCGTTGGAAGATCCGTCGAAATTAACAAGGCTTTCGGCTCTTGCAGGTGCCGGCGCTCTTGCCGTCGGCTCGGTGATGGTCGCTGCGTTCGATCCTTCGAAGGCGCATTTTTTCCCCATCTGTCCGCTGCTCGCTTTGACCGGGATCGCGTGTCCGGGCTGCGGTTTGACGCGTGCTTTCCACGCTCTCTTTCACGGCGACATCGTTACGGCGTTGGATTTTAACTTGCTTGTTCCCGTGTGGGCGGTCGCGTTTGCGTGGATATTCGTCTCGCTGCTTCTGCTCGCGGTACGAAAAAAGAGCCTTCCGATGTGGCCGACGAACCCGAAATTCATTTACGGATTCTTTGCCGTGCTGTTCGTGTTCGGAGTGCTGAGAAATATCCCTGCGTGGCCGCTCACGATCCTCTATCCTTAGCCTAGTTTGACGAGTTTTTTCGCGGCTTCAAGCGGTGAAACGGACGGGCCTTCCGTACGCAGAAGCTCGACCTCTTTCACGAATTCCTCGACGATATTCTCGCCCGCAACCTTTCGCATCGGCACGCCATTCTTGAATATCATCCCGACGTTCCTGCCAAAAGTGATGCCGAGTTGCGAATCGTGAGCCTCGCCAGGGCCGTTCACCGCACAGCCCATTATGGACAGATGCAGCGGTTCCTCGACATGAGCGAGTCGCCGCTCGACCTCTGTTACGATCTCGACAAAATTGTCGATATCGAGCCGTCCGCAGGTCGGGCAGGCGACGACAGTTACGCCGCGTTTGCGGAGTTCGAGGGATTTTAGAATTTCCCATGCGACGCGAACCTCTTCGTGCGGTTCGGCCGCAAGCGAAACGCGTATCGTGTCGCCGATGCCGTCATTCAGCAAAATGCCGAGGCCGATCGCCGACTTTATCGTGCCGCCGAACGGCGTTCCCGCTTCCGTAACGCCTAGATGCAGCGGATAATCGACCTTCTCGGCCATCAAGCGGTAAGCCGCGACCATTCGATTCACATCCGAAGCCTTGAGTGAGATGATGGTGTCGGAAAAGCCGAGATCTTCGAGAATGCGAACGTGCCGCATTCCGCTCTCGACCATCGCCTCTGCGGTCGCGGTACCGTATTTCTTCAGCAGATCCTTTTCAAGCGAACCGCCATTTACGCCAATGCGTATCGGCACCTTTTGAGCCTCGGCGGCACGCACGACCTCGCGTACGCGCTCGATCTTACCGATGTTCCCGGGGTTGATGCGAAGTTTGTCTATGCCCGCATCTAGGGCTTTCAACGCCAGCTTGTAATGAAAATGTATGTCTGCAACAAGCGGGACGTCCGTGCGTTTGCGTATATCTTTGAGGGCGTCGGCAGCGGCGTCATCCGGAACGGCAATGCGGACGATCTCGCATCCGGCCGCGACCATTTCCTCGATCTGCTTTAAGGTGCCGTCAACATCGGTCGTGTCCGTTTTCGTCATCGACTGAACGACCACCGGCGCACCGCCGCCGATCTGTATGTCGCGAACCTTTACTGCTCTTGTTTTCCTACCCATTTAACTGCCTAAATCTCGAATCTGAAATCTCGAATCTCAAATCTGAAATCTCAAATCTCAAATCTGAAATCTCAAATCTGAAATCCCAAATCTCAAATCCCAAATCGCAAAATCCATTAGAGTTTCGCATTTGGATCTATCAAACGACGAGACAGCCAATCCTCGTGCCTTGTCCGGAACTCAGCCATCTCGCGGTCAAACTCCTCAAATTCCTTCTTTTGCTCGACTCTCGCGCGTTCCTTCTGCGTGAAAAACTTGACTCCCTTAATGTCTGTGTTCTTCAGGGATTCAAGCCAGCCGTGGAGCTGTTTTGAGATATTCACGGCCATCCCGATCAAATTTGAAATATCAGATCTGATATCTGAGAATCTGGCGGACGTCTCGCAAAGCCGCAGCATCGATCGAGCCTCGCCGGCGGAGCCTCTCGCGATGTATAAAAAATTGATCAGCTCTGCGGTCGTGCCGCGTTCGAACCCTTCCGCGATATTATTCGAGACCGACAGCGATGCTCGCTCAAGCTGATTCTTTGCATCGCCAAGCCCGCGAAAGTCGGACCGTCCTGTAAAGTCATACACTTTCAGAGCGAACTGAATAGCAGACTGCCAAACGGGAAGCTCCTCAAAGGCCGAATATTTCATTCTCAATTTCTACTTCCCGAGCAGTCTCGATACATCGAAGAAGATCGTTGTCATCATCAGCAGGAGCACGATGCCGAGGCCGGTGAGCTGAATGCGTTCGCGGGCAACGAGCGAAAGTGTCTTGCCGAACCAAGAGAGCACTTTCTCGATGCCGAGCACCATTATTTGGCCGCCGTCAAGCATCGGTATCGGGAGCAGGTTCATAACGCCGAGCGTCAGGCTGATCGCCATCAGAAGCGGCAAAAGCCCGAAAAAGCCGGCCGCGAAAACCTGGTTCACGATCGCTTGTCCGATGCCGATCGGGCCGGACAAAGTGTCGCGTGCAGAACGCTCGCCTGTGCCGACCTGCCCGAGCGCAACGCCCGTGAGCCGCAAGATCCGCATATTCTGATCGACGGCGAAGCTGGTCGCGCCTGCGACGCCGACCGAATCGCGTTTGGCGAGCAAACTCGGATCGAATCCGATGCCGATGAGCCAACGGTCGTCTTTCTGTTCGGCGTGCGTGGTGATGGTGAGCTTTTCGCCTTTACGATCGATCGAGAGCGCAAGCGGCTGGCCCTTTGATTCCGTAACGACGGACTGCATTTTGCGAATATTCGTAATATTCACGCCGTTGACAGCCTTCACCCAATCGCCGACCAGAAGACCGTCTTTTGACGCCGGGAGCGAAGTGTCGAGGCTGCTCACGACCACCGGTTCGGTGCCCGTGTCGGGGTCCATATCGAGAATGCCGGCGGACTGGCCCGACTGCGTAAGCCGCGTCGGAGTGATCGTAAGGTCTAGGCGTTGGCCGTCACGCTCGACGGCGATGGCGACAGGTTTTTCCGGGATGAGAAGAGCGTCATCTTCGATGCGCGTCCAAGACGGATTCTCTTCGCCTTGAAAAGCAACGATGCGGTCGCCCGCTTTTATTCCGGCGTGTGCCGCGGCACCATCCGGTTTTACAAAGCCGACGATGGGCGCGGGATTTGCCGGAACGCCAAGCCAGAGCGCAATGCCGAGCGGGATCGCAAGAGCGAGCACAAAGTTCATAAACGGCCCGCCGAGCATCACTAGAAACTTCTGCCAACGCGGACGAAGTTCATACAGTTCGCTTTCGGGAACCGTCTCGGTCGTATCGTCTGCGGCCTCGAGTCCCGAATTTGATTCATCCCCGTAGAGCTTCACATAAGCTCCGAGCGGGATCGCAGAGACGCGATAATCCGTATGGCCGATCTTTACGCCGAAGAGCCGCGGGCCAAGGCCGAACAGCGAATATGCTTCGACACGCATCCCGAAGATCTTCGCGACGATGAAATGCCCGAATTCGTGGATATTGATCGCAACGCCGAGGACGAAAATGATCGCTAAAATTGCTATAAGAATGTTCAACATCAGTTAGATACCGCTAAATTACTGCCGCCGCCGGGGCAATTGCCATTATAGCGCGTCGGCGTGCCCAAGAGTCTGCATCGAGGACGGCGTCGAGCGTGTCCGCCGCCGTCGGAACGTGTTCGCGCATAACGCGTGTGTTCGTTTCCGCGATGCGGCCGAAGCCGATCTTTCCATCAAGAAAAGCCTGTACGCTCACTTCATTCGCCGCGTTCAAGACCGCCGGCATCGTGCCGCCCGACCTCAGAGCCTCGTACGCAAGGTCGAGGCAAGGGAAGCGAGTCGTGTCGGGATCCTCGAATTCGAGCTTGCTCATCTTCGCAAGATCGAGCCTTTCGCAGGCCGCGCTATGGCGTTCGGGAAAGGTCAGAGCGTATTGGATCGCGTGCTTCATATCCGGGACGCCGAGCTGTGCCATTATCGAACCGTCGATCAGCTCGACCATCGAATGAACTACCGATTGCGGATGCACGATCACCGAGATATCGTCCGCGTCAAATCCAAACAGCCATCGAGCCTCGATCACCTCAAGCCCTTTGTTCATAAGGGTTGCAGAATCTATCGTGATCTTCTCGCCCATCTTCCAGTTCGGGTGGTCGAGGGCTTGTTCGCGGCTCGCGGCAAGAATTTTCTCTTTCGGCCAACTGCGAAAAGGCCCGCCCGAGGCTGTCAAAATTAGACGCCGGACTTCCCGCTTTCGTTCGCCGCGAAGGCATTGGTGAATAGCGTTATGTTCGCTGTCAACCGGCACGATGTCGGCTCCGGACCTCGCGGCAGCGGCCGTCATCAATTCGCCCGCCATCACGAGCGTCTCTTTGTTCGCAAGCGCGATGCGTTTTCCGGCTTCGATCGCCCGCAAAGTCGGGATAAACCCAACTGCACCAACAGTTGCGGACACGACGGTATCGGCTTCTGCGTGAGTTGCGACCTTTACGAGGCCAGCTTCACCGCACTCTATACGCGGCTTTTTGTCGAGCTTTGCGATCTCACGTTCGAGCCTTTCAGCACATTCTTCGTCGCCGCAGGCAACAAGTTCGGGCGAAAATCTCTCGATCTGCTCGACGAATTTCTCCGTATTTCGACCGGCGGCCATCGCAACCACGCGCACGTCGCCGAGATGCTCGACGACCCTCAGCGTATTGCAGCCGATCGAACCGGTCGAACCGAGAATGGAAATGGCCTTCGCTCTTTTCATCAGGGAATTACTTCAAGACACGGCAGGAAAAAGCGAATTTCGTGCATCCCGCGTCCCAAAAACATTACGTTTAGACTACCATAGCCAGCACAGCCCCTGCGAATATCAGGCTCTGCCGGTTCCGGAACCGTTTTTCGTTTATATTCTGTCTTTGGATGAATCCGCGTTGCCGGAGAATTCCTCTGCGGACGCGAAGCGGTCGGTCTTGCCTTCGCCCCTCGCCTGTTTGTCGGCTATGAATTGGTTGAACGCCGAAGAACGATTACGCGGCACGCTCAGAGAGTTCCATTCCGTCGAGCGAAAATGCTTTGCCAAGAACACGATCTGACCGACGTGATAGGCGTAATGCGTGAGCTGACGGTTGATCGCCTCGACAACCGTGTGAGGTTCGCCGCGGATCGGTACCGTGCGGGCGAAATCGTCCTCGGTGAGCGGTTCGATGCTATCGAATAACGTCTGCCAACCCTTTTCCCAAGCGGCCATCAGGGCATTGCGGTCATCCGTGACGATTTCGAATTCAAAATCGCGGTTTCGGTCATCCTTTTCGCCGTCCGTCGTCAGAAAATCACGCCAACGCGACCAAGCATTTCCCGCAATGTGCTTTACGATCACGGCGATCGAGTTGCCTTCCTCATCAAGAGATCGGAAAAACTCCTCATCCGAAACCTGTTCGATCGCCCGCTCCGCGAGCTTCTTGTAGTTGCGGAACGACGCCAGCGAATCCGCCTGATAATTCTCGATAAACATAGACGATATATTATACAGAGCTTTACCGTGGCGAAGGATCTAAACGCCCTTGTTCGCGTCGCGGATCGAGGCGGCGGCGTCCGGTGTCGAAGCCTGCGTCTGCTCGCCGGTTCTCATATTTTTGAGCGTGACTTTGCCTTCGGCGATCTCGTTCTCACCGAGGACGCAGACGAAGGGCACGCGTATCGCGTCGGCGTATTTCATCTGTTTGCCGAGTTTGTCGGCTTCCGGATAAAGGCTCACGCGGATGCCCCTTTCACGCAGTTCGGCAGCGAGTTTGAGAGATTCGGGCGCGGTCTCTTCGCTCAAGATGGTAACGAGAACATCGGCGGCGGTCGAATCGGCGATCTCCGGCGGGAACATCCCGCGTTCGTCCATCACGACGAGAATACGCTCAAGCCCGAGCGATATCCCGCACGCCGGAATTTGCTCTTTCCCGAACATCCCGATCAGCTCGTCATACCGCCCACCACCCGCGAGGCTGCCCGGCAGGTCAGGAACGTTCACCTCGACGATCATTCCCGTGTAATACGAAAGACCGCGTGCAAGCGACGGATCGTCTTTTACGGCGATGTCCATTGAAAGCAGATCGACGATCTTCGCAAGGCTATCGGACTGCGGTGCTGCCTCTGAATCAGAAGCGAATGCGAGGAAACGCTTCGCAGCATCAGGCGAAATTCCGCGCTCGATGAGTTCGTTCAAAACGCCGTCTTTGCCGATCTTGTCGAGTTTGTCGAGAGCGACCATTGCGTCGGTTTCGAGGGTCGGGCCGATGCCCGCGGCCAATACCATTTCGCTTAAACGGCGACGGTCGTTAAGGCGAAAAACGTAGTCCGAGAACCCGAGCCGGTCGAAGATCTTTGCGGCGGCCGAGATCAGCTCGACTTCGACGAGTTCGGATGTCGAACCTATCGCGTCCACATCGCACTGATAGAATTCGCGGTAACGGCCTCTTGCGGGACGGTCGGCACGCCAGACGGGCTGTATCTGATAGCGTTTGAAGAACTTAGGAAGTTCGTTGCGGTGGTTCGCGACGACGCGTGCAAGCGGCACGGTGAGGTCGTAGCGCAATGCCAAGTCAGCAAGACCGGATGCCTGAGCGGATGATCCTGTCTCTTGTCTCAGCTTCTCGCCGCGCTTCAGGATCTTGAACATCAGTTGGCCGCCTTCTTCGCCGTACTTGCCGGTCAGCGTTTCGAGATTCTCGAAGGCAGGCGTTTCCAGCGGTTCAAAGCCGTATGACTCGTAAACCTCTTTGATGATGCCGATGACGTACTCGCGTTTTCTTACGTCGGCGGGCAGGAAATCGCGCGTCCCGCGTGCCGGATTAGTGGATGCCATAAACGATAAATATCTTACCGCAGAGCTGCCTAGGCGCAGAGTATAAAGAGAAGATTTGCTCGCGAAGAATACAAATCGAATTATTCGCGGGCGCTGCTTTTCGTCACTTTTTTCGTATTACCTTACGTATTTCGTGGGCAAAAGTCTTACTTACTGAAGAATGAAAAGCCGATGTAGAAAACATTCGCGTTGTAGCCGGGGTTGATCTTGCCGATATTCATATTCGAGACGTGAAAATACCGATAACCGAAGTTGATCGTCTTCCGTTTTGTAAGGCTGTACATCACGCCGCCGCCGAAATCGCCGATGAAATCGTAGCTCAAGCTGCCGGGCGTCGGGATCGGTTTCTTCGCGAATAGGAATCCCGCGCCAGTCTGCAAAAATGGCTTCAGCCGTTTCTTCGGTCGGAAGATGAATCGAAAGCTGATAGGTTCGAACGCGAAGGCATACGTTGTCTCGCGCTTTGTTGCGGGCGGCGTAGCCGAACTGTCTGTTACTTCGTTATTGAACGCGAGCGCGACGGGTATGACCTCGGCGAGATATTCGTAAGTTACGGGGCCTTTAGAGCCGATAACACGACCGTAGCGAAGGCTCAGCATCCCGAATTTTCGGCCCGTCGTATCGTATTCTTTATGTCCGCTGAAAAATATCGGCTGCGTCGGCGCAAAGCCGGCCTCGACCTCGAACGAGTGCGCGCCGCGGGTGAATTTCCAATCGTCCTGCGCTGCGGTTTGCGGTGCTGGAACCGCCGTCGGGACTTTGTCCTGTGCGAGCAGCGTTGAAGAGAACAAAACAAAAACAATAATTGTAAGGATCAGATCTCGGGGATTTTTCAAATACACCTCCGTTCTAGAGCAAAATTTTAACTGCCATACCGGCTTTGGTGCCTGCGGCTGTCCAAATCCAACAATCGTCAGATTTATCGACCGTGTTCCGGAAATCCTCAATTGTTTTCTTTCTCGGCATCTTCTCTGGCAAGATTCTTTTCCAGAATCTTGCCTTCCTCATCCCAAACCTCGTTGAGAATCTCCTCGTCCTCTTCATCGAATTCGATAAAGTTGGAGGTCGCCCATTCAGGGTTGGCGTCCTTGAACGCCTGCTGTTTTGCCCGAATCCTCTCACCCAACTCCTTGTTCGCAGCTAGGCGTTCTTCGAGCACTCTCACTTTTTCTTT
The DNA here is from genome assembly GCA_035432765.1 of Pyrinomonadaceae bacterium. Lineage (GTDB taxonomy): Bacteria > Acidobacteriota > Blastocatellia > Pyrinomonadales > Pyrinomonadaceae > OLB17. Next base: position 3,813 of record DAORTR010000065.1, on the reverse strand, counting down.
TTCGGTTTGTCGCGCTTGCGGCATAAATTATCGAAAGTCCTCGTAACTCTTATGAAGTAACGATAGCGGCTCGTCGGACGCCGTTCGGTAAGGTTGAATACGAAGGGTAAGGCTCCGCTAATACCGCAGTTTCAGTTCGGTGTAGTTTCGCCAAGAGCGATCGAGGAATGCGATCTCGTCTTCAGTGAGTTCGCGTTTTACGCGTGCCGGTGAGCCGATCACGAGGACACGCGGCGGGACGATGGTCCCGGGCGTAAGGAGCGAGCCGGCGCCGACCAGGCATTCTTCCCCGACATGAACGCCGTCCATCAGGATCGCGCCCATTCCGACGAGGCAGCGGTCATCGACCGTGCAGCCGTGCAGCAGAACGCGATGGCCGACCGTTATCTCGTTGCCCAACACCGTCGGATGCGTGCCGCCGGAGACGTGTATGACGCTGTTGTCCTGGATGTTCGTGCGTGCGCCGATGCGTATGTAGTTCACGTCGCCGCGGACGACCGATCCGAACCAGACGCTCGAATCTTCGCCGATCTCGACGTCGCCGATCACCTCGGCGCTTTCTGCGATGAATGCGCTCGGATGCACAACAGGGAATTTATCTTCGAATTTTGCGATCATACAGCGCTCCTTCTAAAACGTTTCGCGACAAGGGCGTAGAGTTGATGCAGTTCGTGTACGCGAAGCAGCATCGCGCAAATGACGAACGCCGCGCCGCCCAGAACGATCGGCACGAACGCCTCGATCAGGTGCATCTTCATTCCTGCCGAACCCCAGCGAGCCAAAATAAAATGATAGCTGCCGTAACAAACAGCCGAAAGCACTGCCGAGGAGATCGCGATCTTGATGAATGCAGAGAGAATGCTGCGGCCGTTCAGGCGCTTGATCTTGCGGCGGAGAAGATAAGCGAGAGCGGTGAAGTTCACCAAAGCGACCAGCGATGTAGCGAGAGCTACACCGACGTGGCCGTAACCGAAAGGCGTCTCGGGCGTTACGCCAAAATGCGAGAACCACTCCCGCAGGCCGTAGCAGCCGATGAAGTTCACAGCGATCGACCCTAACGCGATGAGCATCGGCGTCTTTGCATCATCAAGAGCGTAGAACGCCGGCGACAGGATCTTGATCGCCGCGTAGCCCGTCAATCCGATCGAATAGCCGACAAGCGCCGTCGCGGTCATTTGCGTCGCGAGCGCGTCGAACCGTCCGCGTTCGTAGATGAGACGGATTATCGGTTCGCCGAGGACGATCAGGCCGCACGCGCTCGGCAGCGTCAGCAAAAAAACGAGATTCATCGACGACGAAATAGTGTCGCGGAATTCGCCTTTTTTCCCTTCGGCTGCAAGCCGCGAAAGCACGGGGATCGCCGCCGTTCCGACCGCAACGCCGAAAAGCCCGATCGGGAATTGCATCAATCGGAATGCGTAATTCAGCCAGCCTTGCGCACCGTCGATCGACGAAACGAAATACGTGTTTACGAGCACGTTTATCTGTACGGCGGAAGTGCCGAGGATCGCGGGCGTCATTAGCGTGATGACCTTCTTGACACCTTCGTCTGCGAGCGCGATCACCGGCGAAAAACGAAATCCGACCCGATAAAGCGACGGCAGCTGCATCGCAAGTCCCGACGCACCGCCGATGAGCGTGCCGATCGACATACCGATGATCGCCCATTGCGCCGCACTGTCAGGGATCGCGTTCTTATCTTTCGGCACGGTCCAGCCGCCGCCGCTCAGCCAATATGCGAGCGAAAGTCCTACGCAGATCGAGACGATGTTAAAGACAGTCGATGCCGACGCGGGAATGCCGAAAATGTTCTTCGTGTTGAGCACGCCCATCGCGACGGCCGCAAGCGCGACGAGCAGAATGTACGGGAACATTATCTGCGTCAATGTCGTCGCAAGCGCCGCCTTTTCGGGCGAAAATCCGTCCGCGACAAGCCCGACAAGCTCTTTCGAAAAGATGATGCCGACGATGCAGATGACGCTAAGAACTACTGCAAGAAGATTGAAGATCAGGCTTGCGAGCCGCCACGCGGCTTTCTCGCCGAGCTTTATTTGATAATCGGTAAAGACCTTTACGAACGCGACCGACAGAGCGCCTTCCGCGAAAAGATCTCGAAGAACATTCGGCAGACGGAACGCGACGACATACGCGTCCGTCAAGAAACCCGCGCCGAAGAAATTCGCGAAGATCACCTCGCGGGCGAGGCCGAAAAGACGCGAGAACATAACGGCGATCGATACGATGCCGGCCGAGCGCGCAACGCTTACAGGCCGTGACGGCGGCGTCGGTTCCGCGATGGATTCAGCGGTGTCGGGTGGCGTTGTGTCTTCGATCGATGGCATCACCGTTCAGAATCGAAGATTATCGCACGCTTGCAGGTAAATTGTAGAAGACAAGGGAAAATATTTCGTTAAAGGCGCCTTAACGCCTTCTGCCGTCAATGAGAAGCGTTCGTCGGGTATGAGATCCGAGAGGTCGCCATTCGCTTGTCGAGCGAGACGGCCGTGTAGTTGAACGAGACGGGCCCGCCGAACTGTCCCTGCACGAGCGAGACATAAAGATTCTGGAACGAGCGGAACTGATTGACGCTGCCGCGTTGGTTAAAGATCACAAAAAGAAGCTTGCCTTTTGCCGTGTTCACTTCGCCCGAAAGGGCGCTGACGCCGCTGTCGGTCCGATGCAGCGTTCCCGTCTTTCCGACGACGCTGCCCGCATAGAAATCGTTATCGAAACGATTTTCGAGCGTCCCTTCGTCGAGGCCCGCGACGGGCATAATGTCTGCGAAATTCATCCGATAGCGTCCCAATTCGGACTGCAGCGAACGCAGGAGCTTCATCATCGCATTCGGCGAAACACGGTTGACGCCGAGGCCGCTCGTCGTCGCAAGCGAGAATTCATTGTCCGGCACGTTTGCGTTCAGCTCGACGATCCGAGAGACGCCGAACGGTCCGCCGAGCATATCGCCGAGACGTTCGGCAAGAAAATTATTCGAATAGCAGAGCGTCGCTTTCAGGATCTCGCGCATCTTTGCCGATTCGTGAGTAAATAGCAGCGTCAGGTCGCTCGGTATCGGCTGGACGGACGCGGTTCCCACGACCGAAACGCTCGGCAGGCCTTGTATCATTCCGGCCCGTCCGGAATTGTTCAAATAATCGATCCACGCTCTTGCCGCCGAAGGCGAACGCCGCGAAAGATCGAGCGTTGCGAGCATCGTGTCTGCCGAACGCTGCGACGAACCGGAATAACTCATCACAAAATCGTTCGTTACGACGACATCGCCCGTGATAGAACGGATACCGCGTCGATTCAGCTCGTTCGCGATCGAAATTGCGTGTTCGTAATTAAAAACAGGATCTTTGCCGGAGATGTACAGGTTGCCTGTCAAGGTTCCGGTCGTGCGGTCGATGGTGCCGTTCGTATAGACGTTCGTTGCGAAGCGGAAGTCCGGCCCGAAGGTCTTGAGCACGGCATAGGCCGTCGCGAGTTTTACGTTCGACGCGGGGTTAAAGAGGGAATTTGAATTTGATTCGACGACAACGCCGCCGTCCATCGTTTCTACAAGCACGCCCGAATAGCCGGGGATCGTCTGTTCCGCAAGCAGCGGAAACATTGTGCGGACAGAGTTTACGGCCGTCGTCGGAGCCGGCGACGACATTCCGATCGGCTTTACAAGCGACCCATTTGTGCCTTGCGCGGCGCCTTGCGGTTCCGGCTTGAAGATCTTTATGTCCTGCAGCAGAGGCCTTGCGCTCTGAGCGGGAACGGCGAAAGATCCCAAAAACAGGGACGCGAAAACAACGACAAACTTTATCG
>DAORTR010000064.1:0-14063 GCA_035432765.1 Pyrinomonadaceae bacterium | reverse complement strand
CGTCCAAAGCCTATAATGGGCTTTAGGGGAATTTTTAATAGAATGTCGCTTATTTCAGATGTGATCGAATCAACTGTGGCTGTTGTCAAGGGTATGAAGCGTACGCTTGCAGAGATCCCGCGCGAGAAGTGGACGGTGCAGTATCCGGACGTTCCGGTTACGGTTCAGCCTCGATATCGCGGCCAGCATCTCCTGCACGTTGATGAGAACGGCAAAGAGAAATGCGTTGCGTGTTATCTGTGCGCCGCAGCGTGCCCGTCGGACTGCATTTACATCGAGGCGGAGCAGGACGCAAGGCCTTACAGCGAACGCATTGGCCGCGACGAACGCTATGCAAAGGTCTATAACATCGACTACGGACGGTGTATCTTCTGCGGTTATTGCGTTGAAGCTTGCCCCAAGGATGCGATCACGCACGGATATAATTTTGAGATCTCTGTATTCAACCGAGCAGACCTTTTGAAGCGTAAGGAAGACCTTTTGATCACGAAACAGAAGCAGTCAAAGAATTACCGCGTCGCCCTTTCGAGCGAGGTCGTCGATTCTGAATACAAAGAAGTTTAGGGCGAGATCCTGAGTTTTAAGAACGGCTTCGGCCAAGATGCGTCGCAAGCGTATCTTGCCGAGGCTGTTTTGAGTTGGGCAAGTGATAAAGGACTTTCCACCGACAGAAAAAGGGCGGCGTTATGAGATGCGTGCGCAGGGCTTGAGGCAGTTCGCAGGCCTTAAGAAGGATACCGACAGGCTTGACCCTTTCGAACTTGCCGCGCACGCAAATCTCCTTGTCGTGCCGTTCGAGCAAGTTGCCGCATTGAGCAGTGGCGCGCGCGAGCATTTGATCGGAGCCGGCAAGGATGCGTGGTCGGGCGGAGCGGCCTCGATACCGCTGCCGGACGGAAGAACCCTTATCATTCTAAATCCGACGCACAACAAGAATCGGCACGCGGCAACCCTGATGGAGGAAGTAAGCCACGTCTTTCTCGGACACAAGGCGAATGAACTTGCGGTAAAAGATCCTGCGGGCAAGACGACAAAGACGCGCGATTACAACCACGCGATCGAAGAAGAAGCGTATTCGACCGGCGCCGCAGCACTTGTGCCGTATTCGGGATTAAAGAAGCTGATCGTCGAAGGGAGAACTGTCCGCGAAATAGCGCGGCACTTCGCGGTCAGTTCAGCCCTTGTCGAGTTTCGGATCAAGATCTCGCGGCTTTGGGATATCTACGAAAAACATCTCTTCAACGGCTAAGATCGCTCGCAAAAAAGGTGTATAATATTCTTTTGGGACGAATCGTGTTCGTCTTGCTCACAAGACCTTTTTATTCCCGACATTTTCTTTAGATGCAGCAGGCTCAGCCCGAACATTCTGACCACGCCACAAGACTAACGGTCGAGGACAAACTGCGTCTTCTGCTCGATATTACGAAGACGATCTCGCAGTCGCTCGATCTCGAAGAGGTCTTGAATCTCGTTATGGACACGCTCGGTTCGCTAATTCCATACGATGCGGCGGGCATTTACCTTGTTGAGACAAAAGCGGGAGATCAGAAGGAGTTATTCAAGGCGAAGGCGATCCGCGGCTATCAATTAAGTTTCGAGCTGATCGAACCGCGTCTCAGAATGGGCGAAGGCTTTCTGGGGACGGTCGTGCAATCTGGCGAACCGATCATATCGCCGGACGTTAGCCTCGACGACAGATATTTTAAGGCCCGCGAGCGGACGCGTTCGGAGATGGTCGCCCCGATCATCTCGAATGACCGCGTTATCGGCGCTTTCGATCTCGAGAGCGACGAACTGAACGCGTTTGACGAGGACGATCTTTCGGTGCTCCAGCTTTTGACCTCGCAGGTTGCGATCATTATCGAAAAAGCGAGGCTGCACGAACAGGTCGTCGAAAAGAAACGCATCGAAGCGCAGCTTGATATAGCCCGAAAGGTTCAACTCGAACTTCTTCCTGAAGACGATCCTGATATCGCAGGATTTGACGTAAGCGCGTATATCTTTCCTGCAGAAGAGGTGTCGGGCGATTATTACGATTGGGTCAAGCTATTTGAGGATCAATACGGGATCGTTGTCGCGGATGCGGTCGGAAAGGGCATTCCGGCGGCACTGCTGATGGCGTTCTTGAGAGCTTCGCTAAGGACAAGCTCGCAGACCGGTTACGCTCCGAATGTTGCTTTCTCAAAGGTCAGCAACCTTCTCTACGAATCTATCGAGGACAATCGATTCATTACGGCTATCTACGGCGTACTCGATTCGACCAATCGCACGTTCGTTTTTTCGAATGCGGGCCACAATCCGCCGCTTTTGATAAAGCCGGATGGGGAATATCGCTATGTCGAGTACGGTGATCAACCGCTCGGGATGTTCCACGATGTCCATTTTCACCAGCATTTCATTCGGTTCGAATCAGGCCAGGTGATGGTCATCTACACGGATGGAATAACCGAGGCGGCGAATGATCTTGGCGAAGAATACGGCGTTGATAGGTTCGCGAAAAGAGTTTTGGACGGGATACATCTTCCCGCAAAAGAGTTGATCGATCACGTTCGAAAGGGCGTTACGGACTTTACGGAGCGTAAATTCCTCGATGATGACGGTACGCTCTTTATCGTCAAGGCCGTTTAACTAAACGATCAGATACGCCGGAAGAGTTTACGCTCGATCTTTTCGCGATCGAGAGTCCTTCCGGCGTTCCTTCTGTTGCTGAAGGTCTTGAAAAAAGGTCTTAGTGTCCGGTCGCAGACATATGCAGCGTATCGCCGCCAGGCACGACGGGCGTCGAGGGCACATCCAACTCGATCTTGTCGTTCTTTGTCGAGAATGCGTAGATGTCGAAGCCAAAGGCATCGAGAAAATCGGTCAATTCTGCTGAGCGGTCGATATAGAGAGTTTCGGTGAAACCGAGTTCGCCGCGAATCTCAAGAAGGCGATCGATGACCTCGATCGGGGAAAAAGATAATTTCGGGTCCTTAAAGCTTGCCATTTGTTGTAGATCGCACCGCAGAGTGCGTTCTCGGTATTTGGATTGCGGAACGAGCCGATAGGTTGTTTTCGAAAACACAGGAAAAATAATCCACCTCTGCCGAAAAATGCTGCATCTAAACTAAAGGTTATGAAAAAGTTTGAATTATCGATGGGAAATAGCGTAAAATCAGCGGAAAGCCGTCAGGAGGAAAATAAAATGAACAGATCCATCTTCCGACTTGCGATATTCGCAGGATTGGCCGTGTTCGGAGCGAGTCTTGCGTTCGGGCAAGGCATCAATGCTTCGACGAATAAATTCGTCATTTCGGCCCAAGCCGGTGGCATAAGCTATACGGAAGGGACGGTCGATGTCGCCCGAAAGGTAGGCAAAAGCGGTGTTCTGCTCAAAGGCGACGAGGTTTTCGTCGGCGACCGCGTTTCCACGGGAAATGACGGCCGAACGGAAGTGCTCCTGAATCCTGGCTCGTATCTTCGCCTCGGGGCGAACTCGACGTTCGAGTTCGTTTCGACTGATCTAGAAGATCTTCGAGTTCGCATTGAGCGCGGTGCGGCGGTCCTCGAAGTTTACGCAAGCCGCGAATTTCGTGTTGACGTCCTGACTCCGCATGGCAAAGTGCGGCTCGCCGAAACCGGCGTTTACCGATTCGATGTCGATAAGAATTCGACCGCGGTCGCTGTTTGGGAAGGCAAAGCGCTGATGGGACGGGGCGGTTTGACCGTCATCAAAGAAGACCGTAAGGGCGTACTTGCCAACGGCACAGTTTCGATCACAAAGTTCGATCACGATAAAGACGCCCTCGAGGCGTGGAGCAAGTCACGCTCGAAAGATCTAGCGAAGGCCACTGCGAACTTGAAGAACAGGGCAGTACGCGAAGATATGCGGAATTCGCTCTTTGGCTCGGGGTTTAACGCCTATAACTCGTTCGGACTTTGGGTGTTCGATCCTTTTTCTAACGGATTCTGCTTCCTGCCGTTCGGTTACGGTTGGTATAGCCCGTACGGCTATGGATTCGGCAACTACGTCGGATATTACTATCCGTACAATTATCCGTGGTGGAATAACCCTTGGTATCCTTATGGTTATCCGACAGGCGGCGGTCATTCAAATCCTCCGTCGAGCGGCGGCGGGTCAAATCCGCCTCAGAATCAGCCGACGCCGATCGTTTCGGCAGGTACGCGTGAAGCGTTGCCGCCATTTGTTCGGATGAACGGCGGCGGAGGCCGCGGAATACACAATTCCGACGGAATTCCGTCTCAGACGCCTTCATACACTCCGCCGCGCCCGATCTACTTTCCGCCGCCGGCCCCTCCTGCAAACACGGGAGCACGGAGCAACAACGGCGCAAGGCCACAGTAAGAAGTCGGAGCTTTGGATAGCTCGCAGCCTGGGAGGACTTCTTCCCAGGCTGTATTGTTTGCTTGGTTGGCTCCTTAGGAGCCAAATGTTCATAGAGGTGAACTCGGAAGAGAGAACAAGTCCCGCACCGGGTTGCACCTTCAAGATGTCGCTCCCGACGGAGCCTTAGTGCTGCGTTGAAACCGGTTCTATAAACATTCCGCTCCTGCGGAGCTAAGACTTTTCTATCGGAAAAGGGCGTTCGCGGGGGCGTCAAGGCCGCCGTTCATTGTCAGATAAACGATCGAGACGGATTGCAGGGCGTTGAAGATAAAATGCAGGATTACGCTCGGCAGAAGATTGCCGGAGATCGCCCGCGTCGCGGTCAGAACAAAGCTCAAGAGCGTGATGGCGATGATCGAGCCGGGGCTTCCCCAATACTGCGGATAATGTATGCCGGCAAATAGCAAGGTTACGATCAGGACCGCGGCGACCTTGCCTGCCGAACGCTCGACCGCCGAGTAGAGCACGCCGCGATAGACCAATTCTTCGATGAACGGGGCAAACAGCGTCGCCAATGCGGCCATAAAATATGCGGCCATCGGCGAACTGCGTAAAACGCGGAGCAGTTCATTGTCCGAGTCTGGGAAGACGATGGATATCGCGCCTAAGAGGCCAAAAAAGCCGAGGATGATCGCGACAAAATACCACCATCGAAAGTTGCCGAGCCGCCAGCCGAGCGTCTTAAAAAAAGCGAACTTCCGGCCCTTCGTAACTACCGGATAGCAGACGAGCAGCGTAAAAATGTGAGCCGGGATGACGGCAATTAGGCTTAAAAGGATGACCGTCGGGTCCTTTTCCGGATCGGCCGGAACGCCCTTGCCGCTAAGAACATAATACGGGAATACAAAAAGGACCGGCGCGAGCAGGATAGCCAGAATGCTCAGGATCCAAACTCCGATCGCGACGGGCAGCGACCACGGCGGGTCATTCGGGTCGGGAACCTTCACTGCAATTGGCGGCGTCGGGTAAGGGAGATAATGTTGGGGCTCTGCTTCTTCTGCGTTTTGCACTTTCGCAAGTTTAGCGAAATGACCGCCGCCTTAACAAGCAGGAAAAAGAAAATCGAAAGTTGAACCTTGCGAAGTACCGCGTTTAACGCTAACCTAAAATCCCGTGGAACCACACGGCAAATCTCCAGCAAAAATCGTCATCGCAGTGATCCCGGCAAGGGCGGCCTCCGTGCGTTTGCCGGGCAAGCTTTTGCGTGAAATTGCCGGAAAACCGCTTATTGTCCACACGCTTGAACGTGCGAAGTCGGCGAAGACGGTTTCGAGAGTCATTGTTGCGACCGATGATGAGGCGATCCGGGATGCGGTGATCGAGGCAGGCGGCGAAGCTCAAATGACGTCACCTGAACATTTGTCGGGAAGCGACCGTGTTGCGGAAGTTGCTGCGGCACTACCGGAAGGTTCGATCATCGTGAACGTCCAGGGTGACGAACCGTTGATCTCGCCCGAAACGATCGACGCGGCCGTGAACGCGATCTTGGAAACCGGAGCGTCTCTTTCGCCCGACATCGTGTCGATCTATGAAACGTTCGAGAGCGTGAGCGAGGCGCTCGATCCGAACAACGTGAAGGTTGTGGTCGATGAGAACGGATATGCGTTGTATTTCTCGCGTTCACCGATGCCGTGGCCTCGCGATGCGAGTTTAAGATACGGCGGTGACGCCACTCGCGCGATCGAAGCCGAACCGGAACTGCTCGCAAATTTTAAGAAGCACGCAGGCCTTTATGTTTATCGACGCGAGTTCTTGCTCGAATTCACGAGATCGCCGCAGACGTCGCTCGAAAAGATCGAGATGCTCGAACAGCTGCGCGCGTTGGAGAATGGCGCCAAAATAAAACTCGTCAAAGCGGCGGCAGGGTCCGTCGGCGTCGATACGGAAGACGACCTTGAGAGAGTGAGAAGAATTGTCGAAGCGGGGGTTTCGCAGGGCAGATTTGCGAATTAGTATGCAAGATTGGTTCGGGGCGATATTTATAATTCTGCTGATCGCGGGAGCGTTGGTCGGGCTAAAGGCGTTAAGCCGACAACGTAAGACGACAGCCGAAGAATTTGAACGGTCGGCGGCGGAGAATTCAACGATGCTCGGCGCAATGTCTAATGCGCTGCAAGGGTTGGTCGATCCCGGATTTGCGCGAGCGAAAGTTGTTCAGGCGGCGATGAAAGACGGCAGGTACCAGAAGAAAAAGGACGAGGGAGACGGATCAAAGGAGACTTAGATGACCGAGAAAAAGACCAAATACATATTTGTGACGGGCGGTGTGGTTTCGAGCCTCGGCAAGGGTCTTGCCGCGAGTTCGATCGGCTGTTTGATGGAAGCGCGCGGGATGAACGTGCAGATGATGAAGCTCGATCCGTACATCAACGTCGATCCGGGCACGATGTCGCCATTCCAGCACGGCGAGGTTTATGTTACGGACGATGGTGCCGAAACCGATCTCGATCTCGGCCATTACGAGCGTTTTACGCACGCAAAGCTTTCGCAAGCGAATAACTGGACGAGCGGCCGCATCTATCTCTCTGTCATCGAAAAAGAGCGTCGAGGCGACTACTTAGGAAAGACGATCCAGGTCATTCCGCATATCACGGACGAGATCAAGGCCGCGGTTCGAACCGTCGCGGATACGCACGAACCGGACGTTCTGATCGTCGAGATCGGCGGTACGGTCGGCGATATCGAATCGCTCCCGTTCCTCGAAGCGATACGCCAGATGGGCAATGAAGAAGGCCGCGAGAACGCGATCTTTGTCCACGTAACGCTAGTGCCATATATCGCCGCTGCGGGTGAATTGAAAACAAAGCCGACGCAGCACAGCGTTCGCGAACTTCGTGAGATCGGTATCGCGCCCGACATTCTTTTGTGTCGTTCGGATCGGCCCGTTTCGGCGGACCTTCGCAAGAAGATCGCCCTATTTTGCAACGTGCAGGAGACGGCCGTAATTTCCGCGCTCGATGTTCCGACGATATACGAGGTCCCCCTCGCGTTTCACGAGCAAGGTCTAGACGAACTTATCGTCGCGGACCTGCATCTCGGCGAACGTTTTCCGACCGCGGATCTGACGCGTTGGCGCGATCTCGTCGCGACGATCAAAGAACCTTCGGCCGGTTCGGTCAAGATCGCGATCGTCGGCAAGTACGTCGAGCTCGAGGATTCATATAAATCACTGCGTGAGGCGTTGACCCACGCGGGCGTTGCGAACGACCTGCGGGTGAATGTAACTTGGCTCGAATCGGAAAATCTGATGAAGGACGATTACGAGACGGAGTTGAACGATTACGACGCTATTCTTGTCCCCGGCGGATTTGGGAAACGCGGCATCTCCGGAATGCTGCGGGCTATCAAGTACGCGAGACGTTCGGAAACGCCGTACTTCGGCATCTGTCTAGGAATGCAAACGGCGTGCATCGAGTTCGCACGCGATGTGTGCGGCTTGAGAGAAGCGGATTCGACCGAGTTCAACGAAGAAACGCCGTTCCCGATCATTTTCAAATTGCGCGATCTTGTCGGCGAAGACAAACTCGGCGGCACGATGCGGCTCGGTGAATATGAATGTGAATTAAAGCCCGATACCCTCGCACGCGAGATCTATCACGGGCAGGAAAAGATCGGCGAGAGACATCGTCATCGATACGAATTCAATCCGGAATACAGAAATGTGCTCGAAAAAGAAGGCCTTGTTTTTAGCGGCGTTTCGCCGGACGGGAGATTCATCGAAATGATCGAATTGCCCCGCGACAAGCATCCGCATTTTATCGCCTGCCAATTTCATCCGGAATATAAATCGAAACCCCTCGCTGTCCACCCGCTCTTTGATTCATTCGTCCGCGCGGCGTGGAATAATAAGCTGCACAGCGAAAATCTTCAGCACGATGTCGCAAGCGAAAAACAGGTCGAGATGCCGGAACGGGTCGAGATTGGCGACGAATAAAGGGTCCCGCGATTCGCAGCTATGAACACTTTTAGCACAGGTAAGGTACAATTTGGCGGCGGCTCGCTCTCCTTTTTATTGGGGCCGTGTGTTGTTGAGTCGATCGAGCACGCGAGGAAGATGGCGGGTTCGATCAAGGAGATCTGCGACGATGTCGGGGTTTCGTTCGTTTATAAATCGTCATTCGATAAGGCAAACCGCAGTTCGATCGACAGCTTTCGCGGCGATGGAATGGACTTCGGGCTTGATATCCTGCGGCAGATCAAGGAAGAGTTCGGCGTTCCGGTCGTAACTGACATACACGAGCCTTGGCAGGCCGCGAAGGCCGGGGAAGTTGCCGACATTCTTCAAATACCGGCGTTCCTTTGCCGACAGACCGATCTTCTTGTCGCGGCGGCAGAGACGGGTTGCGTCGTGAACGTGAAAAAAGGGCAGTTCCTTTCGCCGTGGGACGCAAAGAACATCGTCGAGAAACTTCGCTCTGCCAGCTGCGAGAAGATCATCTTGACGGAGCGCGGAGCGAGTTTCGGTTACAATAATCTTGTCGTCGATATGCGTTCGTTTCCCGTGATGCGGGAGTTCGGCGTACCGGTATGCTTTGACGTTACGCACAGTTTGCAGTTGCCGGGCGGATTAGGGAAGGCAACCGGCGGCCAGAGTGAATACATCGAAAACTTTGCGCGAGCGGGCGTTGCGTGCGGTCTCGACGCCATATTTATGGAGGTTCACGACGATCCGTCGCGGGCTCCGAGCGATGGGCCGAATCAACTGCCGCTCGCAAGGCTTAAGCCGCTTCTTGCAAAGCTCAAAGCCATACACGAACTCGTCTCCCAATAGTACGATCGGAAATTACTTGATGACCAGAATAATACTTGCGTCGCTTCTCCTATTTACTGCATTTTCGCTTGCTGCGTCCGCACAAACCCAGGGCGGTGCCGTTTGGCAGGTCGATAAATACGACATTGACGTAGATCTTCCGCAGACGGTTGACGGCCGTGAGGCGGTGATCCAGGCGACGCTTGTCGTTAAGAATGTATCTTCTTCGCCGGCCTCAACGATGACATTGCGGATCAGTCCTTCGGCAAAAGTCTCGGCGGTTATGGTCAATGGGACTGCGCACGATTTCTCCGGCGGAGAAGAGAAACTCGCGGGTACAAGGACGCTCCAGCGCGTGGTCTTGCGACTGCCGCCGGTTCGCCCGACGACTTCGGCGCAGATATCTCTCACCTACACGCTATCGATCAAAGACAACGGAGATGCCGCCGTATTTTCACCAACCGCTTCGCATCTGCTGCCGCTCGCGTTCTGGTATCCGACGCCGACGAACTGGTATTACAGCCGCGGCGGTGATTTTGCAGCGTTCAGCGTGCGTGTAAAAGGCCCGACGGGCAAACAGGTCGTCTCTTCCGGAGCGGCAGGGACGAGCGGATCGTTCGATACGAAGGCCGCCTCGCAGCCTTTTTTCGCGGTTGGAGATTGGACAGCAAGTCAGGCGAATGGCGTGCAAGTGTTCGCGCCGAAGAGTAGCGGCGAGACAGGGAAAACTCGTGGGAGCGAGCTTGCTTCGGTGTTTTCCGAGGCTAAGGCATTCGCGGAGAGATTCCTCGGGCCGAGCCCGAACGTGCCGCTCAAGATAGTGTCGGTTCGCCGTGGCGCGGGTTTCGCGGATGCAGGCGTCGTGTTCGTTGATGAAGCTGTTTTTCGAAGGCCGAAACTTGACGCCGCGACCGTCCAAAATATCGCCGAAGCTGCGGCTAAATTAAGCCTCGCAGCAAAGGCGCGTGATGACGGCTTTGGCGTTATCAGCGAAGGTCTTTCGCGATATATTGCGACGCAGTTCATCGCTGAAAAGTACGGAGCGCCGGTCGCCGACGCAGTTCGTGCGCGACAGCGCGCCGCATATTCGGCGGTCGTCGGACGCGATATCCCGCTCGCCATTGTTTCGCCGCTTGATGACGTCTATTTCGGCGAGGTCGCCAATAAGGGCGCGATGCTCTGGGCGCTTCTCGACAGATCTGCAGGCAGGACGGCGTTCAACAAGGCGATCGCCGATTCGCTTGCGGACGGCGTATTCGATCTCGCGGACGTACGCTCGAACTTCACCGGGCAGAAAGACCTCATTGCCTACTTTCTCGAAAAGCCGACCGAAATGAACCTGCTTGCCGGCCTGCCTCAGGCCGAGGCCGGCGAAACGAAAGTTGCGCTCAGAAACTCCGGCCCGATCGACGTTACGGTGAACGTTCGCGCAACGACCGCTTCGGGTAAGGCCCTCGACGCGCCTGTTACGCTAAAGGCTGCGAGTTTTGGCGAAGTCGCGTTCAAAACAACTGAGAAGATCGTGCGGACCGAGATCGACACCGAGAAACTCTATCCGCAGAATGTTTATTTTGACGATATCGCACCAAAGGTGTTCGATGAGAACGACGTGATCGCGGGCGTAAAATCGCTGCTCGATCAAAAGAAATTCGACAATGCGGTTCGCGCCGCGAAGGACATCTTAAAGGAACTCCCCGCGTACGACGACGTTTCGATCCAACTTGCGCGCGCATATCTCGGGTTGGCAAATTACGCGGAAGCTGAGCAACAGGCGAATGCCGTGCTGGTTGAGAAACTTCCGACGGAGCGCAGTATGGCGTGGGCGATGGAAATTCGCGCCGAAGCAGCGGCAAAGAATGGTCGCAATGCGGATGCCTTGGCGTTGATCGAAAAGACGATCGTATTTGACGGAGATTACGGTGCGAGCTATGCGGCTCGGAAACTCCGTACGAGTTTGAGCGGAGCCACTAAGATCGATCCCGCGATAAAGGACTTTTTTACGAAATTCGACGCGGCGGCGGTCGCTCATAAAAAAGCTGAGGTACTCTCGATGGTAATGCCCGGCGAGATCACGAGATTCGCCGAGAATCTTTCCGGTTCTGCGGCAAAATGGCAGACGACCGTTACACAGATCGATCAGATAGACGACGCGGAGTACCTCGTTGAAACGAACCTTGGAACTCAGCTTCTTACCGGGCCGGAACAATCGGGCCTTGCGGTCTTCCGTATGATCAAGGTCGATGGCGCATGGCGGCTTGCCGGCGTCGAGATCTTTGAGGTCAATTAGAAAGATGCGTATCGAGATAAATGGAACTTGATCCCGAAATACGGGCGAGAGCCCGAAAGATCGAACTTCTGCTGATGGATTGCGACGGTGTTCTCACCGACGGACGGCTGTACTTCGGTGCCGATGGCGAGGTGCTGAAGGTCTTTCATGCACGCGATGGCGAGGGCTTGACGCAATGGAAAGCCGCCGGCCTGCACTCAGGTATCATCTCGGGCAGAAACTCGCCCAGCGTCGCTTTACGGGCGAGCCAGCTTGGTATGAGCTTCGTCCTGCAGGGACGAACTGACAAGACGGCAGCACTTGACGAGATCCTCGCCAAAAGCGGCCATTCCCTCGAGGAGACCGCGTATATTGGCGATGACACGCCGGACATTGCGGTATTTGACCTCGTCGGCCTCGCCGTTGCCGTGCGGGACGCACATAAGAGCGTGAAAGAGGCTGCGCGCCTCTTAACTCAAGCGAACGGCGGGCAAGGCGCCGTTCGTGAGGTCATCGATCTTATTCTGGCGGCGAAAACTGCTATTTCCTGAGCTATCCGACCAAAAGCCCCGCATCTGCGAACGCCAGTATGTTGTTAAATACGGATTCGCGCATATCTTCTCCGGAGGGCATTGTCTCCGCATCGAATTCCGCCGCAAATTCGAGCATAGTCTGAGTCAGGTCCTCGATATCGCGTGTGCCGTCGGTCAAGAACAGCAAACGTCCGATCGCCGGGTCTTTGATCTCGAGGTTAAGCCCGGTCAAGGTCGCAACGGCATTCGAGCCTTGCCCGACCTGAAATCTCGCAAAACGGCTCGCCTCCGGCATTTCACTGATCGTCGTAAAGAAACTCTGCTCTATGCTGTGAGCCTTGATGAATCCTGCCATAAATAGCTGCATCAGATAGCCGAGCGTTACCGCTGCGTCGTCGTTTTGCGCGTCGGCAAGCAGATCGGCGGTTTTTGTAGTTCGCGGCCAAGCTTCGGCGATGGCGACTAGGCTCTTTTTCGTGAGCGGATGGTTGAGCGTTACCTTGTTGCCCTTTGTGGTCGCAAAAGACATCGGTGCGTCGCTGTTAACCGTCTCTTTCTCAACGTCTATTTCGAGTTGGCCGGCAATGCGAAGGCCTCGCATTAACTCCGGCGTGTGTGTTCTGTCGATCGCGATCCCGCTTCGGCAGAAGAGTGTTGTTCGGAATCTGCGGCCTGTTACGAAATCGCGATACTGCTCGCGCTCGATCGTGTCGCCTAGCGTTTCGGGGAACTTGAAGGCCGCGACTTTCGCGAGTTCTGACGGCTCCGCTTCGCAAAGGTATTGGAATCCATACTCGTCGAGCATCTTTACGAACTCCTCGAAATAGAACGGCCGGTTCATCTCGGAAAGGTCGTCGTGAAAGACGTTCTGCGGCGTACGCTCGCTGATCTGCTCAAGCTCAAGGTCGAGCATCGTCTGATAGACGCTGTCATCTTCTGCTGCATCGACGATATCGGTCAGGAAATCGATCCCGGCGGAGACCTTCTCGCTTGGATCTGAGATATCGCGCGCAGCAAATCGCATCATTCCGTGCGTGATCTCGCGTATCAAGCAACCTGGAAGGGCGTTATAGCTGATGTAGCCGACGCCGTTCGGTGCGAGGCATTTCGAATAAAGTTCAAAGATCGCAGGCCGTACGAACTCCGGAACCCACGAGAAAAGGCCGTGCGCAACGATGTAATCGAATTCACCCAAGGCCGCGGCGTCAGCCTTTGTAACATCAAGCTCGAAGAATTCAACATTCGAAAGGCCGAGTTTTGCAGCGGCAGCTTTGGCAGAGTTTATGTGCGTAGCCGCTAGGTCGATGCCGACAAATCGGCTTGCTGGCAGTGAGTATGCGAGCGCGAGAAGGTTCGTGCCATCGCCGCAGCCGAGTTCCAGCATCCGACACTCGGCGGGCGAGGCCGTATCAATGCCGTGAACGCGGGCAAGGGTTGCGAGCCGATCGGGACTCGTCTGCGGAAAGACAAAGCTTGGATATGGTACGTCGTCGTAAATGAAATCGCTTGGCATCGTTATTCTTGTAAGAGACGATATTCTATGCGATATTTGCCTTTAGCCGACAATCGTCGGATCCGGTTTGCGGGTGTAACTCAATGGTAGAGTGTCAGCTTCCCAAGCTGAAAGTTGCGAGTTCGAGCCTCGTCACCCGCTCCATCTCTTCGGTTTTGGATCGGTCGGCAGATTGCCGGATCGCTGAAAACAGGCGATTTTGCTAGGTTTTCCAGCCTGGACAGCAGGACTTTAGATAAAAGTTACATAATTGCTTCTCCTCGCTTGACACATGTCGGTCGGATGTAGAGAATACATATTTGCCTCAGCACTTACCCCGCAAGGCGGTGAGAAAAAAAAGTTGAGAAACTTTGCTTAGGGGCTTGACAATGAGATTCGGTTCTGTATAATCAAGAGTTTCGCCTCTGGATTAGAAAGAGACGAAACATAAGTTGATATTTGAAAACTAAATATGCGTGTCCATGTGTTAATTCGTATGAACAACACGGTTGTCGGGATTCACGTTCCGCATAACCAAATCCGTCAGATTTCGGTCTGACAAAAAATGAACTAGGAAATCAACGAGAGTTTGATCCTGGCTCAGAATCAACGCTGGCGGCGTGCCTCAGACATGC
>DAORTR010000063.1:0-14134 GCA_035432765.1 Pyrinomonadaceae bacterium | reverse complement strand
TGTCCGTTTTGTCCGTTTTGTGAAAACTGTGTCATTTTGTGAAAAGTGTGTCGATTCGTGAAAACTGTCCTTCCAATGAGTGGAAAGGATGGGTAGGCTTGTAGATGGAGGATGAGACGGATGTTTGATGAAATAGAACGAATGCTAAGAGGCACGCTCGCTACCGGTCGTGTTTCCGCCTTTGGGTGGAGCCTGCGGACCGGTTCGGTCGCCCTCATTCTCTCCGTGCTCCCTGTGTGCTCTGTGGTTATGATCCGCTTTTTTCGATTTGGCGCCGAGCCCTTACTCACGTGCGGGCTACTGACACGTGGCCGGCTTCGCCGGGTCGCTATCGCTGACAAGGTGGGCATCCGGAAAGGTGAATTTGATATTTTGTGCAAGTTGGGTGGCGGCGAGGCGTTCTACGGTTGACTAAACCTTACGCAGGAGACCGTTCGACGGTGAAGAATTTTATGAAAGTTATTGCAATTGCATTCCCCTTAACGCTTCTTTTTCTTTTTGGAGGCGTAATTACAAAGGCTCAAGGAGTTCTCGTCCCCATTGTTTGCGATGTTCGGCCGTGCAGGCCGCTGCCGAGGCCTTTGCCGCTGCCGAACGCGTTGCCGGTCAAATCGATCAAGCTCGATACGAAGATCTCCGGACAGGTCGCAACGACGCACGTTGAGCAGGTTTTCCGCAACGACACGCCGTACACGCTTGAAGGCACATACTTTTTCCCGATCCCGGATGGAGCTTCGATCTCGGAATTCGCGATCTGGGAGAATGGAAAAAAGCTTGTCGGCGAAGTTCGTTCGCGTGAAGAGGCACGGCGGATCTACGATGCGATCGTGCGGCGTCAGCGCGATCCGGGCTTGCTAGAGTATGCGGGGCAGAATCTGCTGCAGGCATCGATCTTTCCGATCCCGCCGAACTCGGACAAGAAACTCGAACTTACATACACGCAGGTGCTAAAGGCAGATTCCGGGACGGTCGCATATCGATATCCGCTCGGCACAGGCCACAATCTCTGGCGGCAGACGCCGATCGCCGTTGACGGTCCTGTGCGACCGACGGTAGAGCGCCGCGAGGCGCAGTCGCAGCAATTCGGCACGATCTCCGGCACAATCGAGATCGAGGCAAGGAATTCTATACGAAATATCTATTCGCCATCGCATTCGATCGACATCAAGAATATTACCGAGCGTTCGGCGAAAGCTACTTTCGAGACGAGCGGCAGCAACCGCGACCTCGAACTTTTCTACACGGTTTCGGATGATGATTTCGGGCTCTCGCTGATAACTTATCGCGAAACGGGGAAGGACGGCTACTTTATGCTTCAGCTTTCGCCGAAGGCAGACATTCGGGAAAGCGAGATCGCGAGCAAGGACATCGTCTTTGTGATCGATACGTCGGGATCGATGGCGGACGAAGGCAAGATGGACAAGGCGCGTGCCGGTCTGCTTTTCGGTATTCGAGGGCTTCGCGCCGGCGATCGCTTCAATGTCATAAACTTCGCGGGCGAAGAGCATTTGATGGAGAAAGGCCTCGTAAAGGCGGACGATGCGGGCAAGAAACGCGGGCTTGCGTTCGTCGAAGCTCTAAGGCCGAACGGCGGTACGAATATCAACGACGCACTTCGTGCCGGTTTGCGGCAATTCGACAAGTCGGATCGCCCGAAGATGATGGTCTTTATGACCGACGGACTTCCGACGGTCGGCGTGCAAAATGTTGACGAGATATTAAAGAACGCGGCGGCGATCAAGGTTCCGGGGCTGCATCTGTTTAACTTCGGCGTCGGATATGACGTGAACACGCGGCTTCTCGACAAGCTCGCGGCTGAAAATTCCGGCGTTGCCGATTACATACAGCCGAAAGAAGACATCGAGGTGAAGGTCTCGAAATTCTTCGCAAAGGTTAATTCGCCCGTAATGACCGGCATCGAGATAGACATGGGCGGCGTGCTGGCGGATCTCGTTTATCCGCGGAACATTACTGACCTTTTTCGCGGCGATCAGATCACGATCATCGGGCGATATAAGAACGACAGTTCGCTGAACAACGCGGTCGTCAAGCTGACGGGAACATTTGCCGGAAAGCGGCAGACGTTCACTTACAACAGCCTCGACTTTCCCGAACGTGCGGAAGCGAACACGTTCCTTGCACGCCTTTGGGCAAATCGGCGCGTCGGCTGGCTCGTCGAGCAGATACGCAATAACGGCGAGAACAAAGAGCTTCGCGATGAGATCGTCGATCTCGGCACACGCTACGGCATCGTTACGCCATACACGTCATACTTAGCGACCGACGGCAGCTTCGAGATGGATCGGGCAGGCAACGGCAACGGCCTTGTTCCGCCGGCTTCGATGGCAGGGATCGCGCGGCGGAAGAGCGAGGCTCCGGCGCCGGCGATGCAGGTCAGCGGAAAGCAGGCAGTCGCCGACAGCCTAAGAGCGCAGGAGAAGAAGGATATGCGGTCGCTTGCCGACGACGAAGCTCAAACGAGTCGCGACGTCCGCAAGGTCGATATAAAAACGTTCTATCTTCTCGGCGGAGTTTGGACCGACGGCGAGTACGATCCGAAGGCGGGGCTTGCCGAGCAAAAGGTAACTTTCGGTTCGGACGAGTACTTTGACCTTGTAAGTCAGCAGCCCGAGATCGCGAAGTATCTTTCGCTCGGCGAGCAGGTCGTAATTGTCTGGAAAGGCAAGGTTTACAGGGTAGTTAAGTAGCTATGACAGGCTTCTCAAGGCGTTCAAGAGATGCATTTTGCCGTCTCAAACGGTATCCTACCGCAAACGACAGGTAAAAATCGCGTCGGAGGTTAATGAGCGCCTTGAGAATTTTCTTTACTTTTTTGTTGATATTGGCAGCAGTTTGCATTGCGGCCGCGCAGGGAACCTGGACGGTCCGCAACAGCGGAACGACCGAGGACCTTGTCGCGGTTTATTTTACATCTTCGTCCCGAGGCTTTATTGTGGGCGACAACGGGTTTTTGGCTTCGACGAGAGACGGCGGAGCAAGCTGGCAGAAGTATCCGCTAAACACGACGGAATCGATCAGCGAGATCTATTTTCGAAACGAAAAGAACGGATATCTCGTCGCCGGCAAACTTATGTTCAAGACGGACGACGCCGGCGAGACTTGGAAACAGACGCGGATCTATCGCGCCGGAGACTTCACAAAGGGCACGCCGGAGTTCACGAGCATACGGTTCGCGGGCAAGAAACGCGGCCTCGCGATTGGCTCGATCGTGAACGCACGCGACGAGATCGTCGATTCGCTTCTGATGCTGACCGAGGACGAAGGCGAGTCCTGGAGCCGCGTGCCGCTGCCGTCAAAAGCGGAGATCTTTCACCTGGATTTTGACGGAAAACAGCGTGGCTGGATCGTCGGCGACAAAGGTCTCGTGATGATAACGGAGGACGGCGGGCGTTCGTGGTCGATCCAAAAGACAGGCGTCGAAAGGGCATTGTTCGCAGTCGATTTTCGCGACGATACGAACGGCTTTGCGGTCGGCGGCGGCGGTTCGATAATCAGGACCGAGAACGGCGGCGCGTCGTGGGAAAAGGTCGATTCCCCGTCAAAGGAAACTCTGAAGCGCGTCTATTTTGCGGACGACAAGAACGGCTTTGCGGTCGGGTTTCGCGGTCTGTTGATCCGCACCTACGACAAAGGAAAGACTTGGGTCCTTGAGAACAGCGGCGTTAAAGGTGATTTCTACGGCCTGTTTATGGCGAAAAAATACGGATGCGCGGTCGGCGAACGCGGGCAGGTCATCACCTATTCACGCTAGTTGCGGCGACAGGGCTTTGGACGAGGTTCTGCGCGGCGAGGTAAAGGTCTTTGGCACTGCGCAACGCCCTAATGCCAGCATCGATCTGCGGATCGGTCTCGTTCAAGACGCGTTTCGCACGCGTCGTTCCGCTTTCGGCGACGGCGATCTCGTATTTGAGACGGCCTTCGAGGAACGTGTTATCGGTCTTGCTCACTTTGAACGACACCTTTGACAGCAGTCCCGAAACGTTCGGCTGGCTGCCGGAAGCTGCTTTTGTCTCGCGAATGTAGAAGAAGAGCGGTTTGAGGAGATCGGCCTGCGAACGCGTCATTTCTGTTTCGACGACGACATTGTCCGGCTCGATGCCGTTCCCGCCGAGCACACGGCGGCCTGTAGCGGTTCGCGCCTCGAAAAAGGTACTTTGTATCGAATCGGCGGGTGAAACGTGTTTGTAGTACTCGTACAAGCCGATTCGCGTATAGTCTCTTTGGATCGAACGGCCGGACGGCGTCAGATATCGTGCCGCGGTGATCGTCGCGCCGGTTCCGAATGGCAGGTCGATGACGCTCTGGACCAATCCCTTGCCGAATGTACGCGTACCGACGATCAACGCACGGTCGTTGTCCTGAAATGCACCGGCAACGATCTCGGATGCCGACGCCGTATCCTGATTCACGAGCACGACGAGCGGCATCGTCTCGGGATCGGCGTTCTTTGAATACCAGTCGCGCGAATCGCTCGCAAAACGCCCGCGCTGTTTCAGGATCAAGGTTCCAGACGGCAGGAATTTCTCCGCGACCTTGACGGCCTGCTGCACGATGCCGCCGGGATTTCCGCGCAGGTCGAGAATGAGCGAGGTCATACCTTGCTGTTTAAGACGACGAAGAGCGAGGTCCATTTCGTCGGACGTCGTGAAGTTGAAGCCTTCGGAAAGGTCGATGTAACCGATGCCGGGTTTTAGAATGTAAAAATCAGGGATCGACGGCTGACGAATGCTTGCGCGTTTTAGGACGATCACTTCGGTTCGGCCGGTCGCGGCTCTTTCGAGCTTTACGGTAACGGCGGATCTATCGGGTCCGCGAAGCAGGTCGCGAACCTCGTCGGTGCCAAGTCCGACCGCAGAGCGTCCGTTGACGGCAATGATTCGATCGCCGTAGTTCAAGCCGGCGGCGGCCGCTCCCGAACCCGGAACCGCGTCGAGAATATATGTCGATAAGACGCCGTCCGTGTCATAGCTCTGGATCGTCGCGCCGATGCCCGTGTATGCGCTGTCTTCCTGGTCGAGAAGGTCCTGCCATTCGCGTTCGTCGAAGAAGTTCGAGTGCGGGTCGAGGCTCCTGAGAGCGCCGATCGCCGCCGATCTCGTCATTTCTGGGCCGGTCGGCAGAGTGCCCGCGAGATTGCCCCGTATAATGGCTTCCGCCTCGGCGATCTCGCCGGAGATCTTGCGCGTCTTGCGTGCTGCTGAATTTCCGGAGGCGGTAAAGGATGAACCTTCGGTCAGCTTGAACGGCTCCGGCTTTTCGGGCAGGATCGACGCTTGGGCGAATGTTTCCGCGGCGAGGCCAAGCACAAAAACAACTGCGAATAGAGTTCTCATAGGCTGCCAAAGACACTAAACGAGCCTCACGCAACACGCATTTCGCTTGAAAGGGCAATTAACGAAACCTGCGGCTCGAAAAAAGCGGGACAGCTCTGATCGGCACTCAGGTCGGCCGTCCCGTTCGAATTTTATTTGAAGGCATTAAAGCACTAATTGGAGGAAAGTTCCAGCAAAGGAGTCACGCAGTTGAAAAGTAGCGTAATTTTGCGGAAAATCGCGTCTATGGCCGAAAACCGATCAGAAGAGTTCATCGAACGATTCCGGGTGCTCATCCGGATCACCGACCTTTCGCAGCGACTTGCCGACCCGCTAAAGGAGGCGATGACCGAACTGCTTGAGACCTCGTCCGCGAGGCTGAAGGCAGCCGGCGCATCGATCCTTGTCCGAAAAGAGGACTCGGGCGCTCTGACGTTCCTTGCCGCAACCGGTGAGGTCGCCGATCAGGTCATTGGGCTTGAGATACCTGCCGGAAAGGGCATTGCGGGATTCGTGCTGATGTCCGGCCAGCCGATGGCGATCTCCGAGCCGGACGACGAAAGCGGCTTTTACGCCGAGGTCGATAAGGCGACGGGCTTTTCGACCGAACACATTCTCGCTCTGCCGCTGAGGTTCAGGAATGACGTGATCGGCGTGCTCGAATACGTGAATCGTGCGGGCGATCCGCCATATTCTGCGTTCACCGCGGACGAGATGGATCTTGCGACGGTTTACGCCGAGTCTGTCGCGGCTCTCGTCAACGCATACTTCGAGGCCGATCTGCTTTACGACCTTAGCAGCCGCGTCGCCCATACAGAGGAAGAACGCAAAGAGGTGCAGACGTGGCTGCGGTCGATGCGCGATGTCTCGTCGCACGGACGCGCTCTCGAGATCGCCGCATTGATAAACGAGCTTTCGGCGATGGGTGACGCCGAGATCGAACTTTGCCGAAAGATGCTCGAAAGCATCATCCAGTATTCGAAATCAAACTTGAGCGGTCTTGAATTCATTGATGAGTAAGACCCGAGGCTCCACGCACAACAAAGCGCCGACGCCAGGCTTTGTTGCCGACGGCGATTGGCTGTCTGCCACCGGTCGCGGCGTAACCGTCGCAATGATCGACAGCGGCGTTGACGCCTCGCATCCGGAGCTTGCGGGCCGCATCATCGACGAGGTCGGAGCGAAGGTCGAGGGAACGAAAGTTACATTCTTGCCGGTTGATGACGGCGACCTCGCGGGGCACGGGACAGCTTGCGCGGGAATAATCACAAGGCTTGCGCCGGAGGCGAAGATCGCGAGCATACGCGTGCTGGGCGCAAGCGGTTCGGGAGACGCGCAGGTTTTCCTCGCGGGGCTTGAATACGCCGTCAAGCAGCGTTACAAGATCATTAACTTGAGTCTTGGGACGACAAAGCCGCAGTTCTTTGCGCCGCTACACGACCTGCTCGATCGAGCGTATCAAGCCGGCTGTATCGTGGTCGCGGCGGCGAACAACTTGCCGCAGCCGAGCTTTCCGTCGATATTTTCGTCGTCGCTGCTATCTGTTGTAAAAAGTGAGGAAACGGATCC
This sequence comes from Pyrinomonadaceae bacterium, assembly GCA_035432765.1. Lineage (GTDB taxonomy): Bacteria > Acidobacteriota > Blastocatellia > Pyrinomonadales > Pyrinomonadaceae > OLB17. The sequence continues at coordinate 7,232 of DAORTR010000063.1, read as the reverse complement.
GCTGAAGTTCGGATTTCACTACGGCGAGGTGATCGAACTAACGGCGCCGGGCGTCAGTATTCGCACGCCGTGGGCAGGCGGCGGTTACCGCACGCTGACAGGCAACAGTTTTGCGTGCCCGCACATTACGGGCTTACTTGCCCGTCTGGTCGAGACGCACCCCGAGTTGACGCCGTTTCAGGCGAAAGCGGTTCTATACGCTATCGCACGACGCAACACGGCCGAAACTCAATAGCGGGAGGCTATTCGTCCGCCGACGCAGGGTTCAGCTCCCAGCGGTTCTCATCGCGCTCTTCAAGTTTCTCGATCATATTGAGCGGCTGATCATCCTGGAACGTAACACCGTAGGCTTCGGCGATCTCCTCTACGACGTCTTGGTCGGGGGTCGGGTTCGGGCCGCCGGCCGCCTCTTCGCCGACATCATCGGCATCTTCCCAAGCCGCATCGATATCGCCGCCGGAAAGTGCCGGCGACGTGTTCGTGTATTGTTCGAGCTTTTCGATAAGTTGCTCCTGCGACCCTTCATTTACCCTTTCGGCGTCCTCGAACGCCTCTTTTACGTCAGCGTCGGGTTCTACGTCCAAAAATTCGGCTTTCTTCGTCATCTCGTTTCGTCCTTTCTAAAGAATGTTCGACGGACGCCGTCCGCTGTGTGCGAGCCGATATCGCTGCTCCGAAATACGCAGATCGGGCAGTATCACGTTACGGGCGCTCCGTTTCCGAGCGTTAGCGGCAGTTTCTGCGCCAAGAGCGAGACCTGCGATCCTCTGATCGCTTAACGGCCGGTTCTTTGATCCGTCCTCCAGGCGGCGCAAGTTTGAGACCTCGTCCTTGCGGTCGTTTCGAGGTTCGACCGCGTAAAGGTTTTGAGCCTTCGTTCGCGTTCGCGGATTAAAGAGCAGTGTAGCAACTGCACCGATTCCTGCTCCGAGCAAAAAGTATAACGAGACGCGGCCTCGCCCACCGCGTCGCTTCGATGTTTCTGAATTTGATTGCATTGTGGGTCCTCCTATCCCTTGTCAGCTCTCATGAATGGTGAATATAAATCGCCCTATTCTGAAGTCTAGCACTCTTTCGCGTAAAGAGTCGAATCCGCGAGAACTCCATAGGCGGAAGCGGCCAGCAGGCAGGGACATTCGAGAGGGAACGCTTGTCCGCGACGCAAATGGAATCGCTCTACGTCCGAAGTCGAGCTTCTTTGATCTTTCGAAATCTGTTCGGATTTAATCTGATCTATGATGGACTAATTGCGGTGCAGCCGAAATACGCGGTTGTCCTCGCGAACGCCTACCAGATGGAAGTAAAGATCGCCCGTCTTGACCGATCCGTAAGGGAAGTGGATCGTGCCGAACATAAACAACGTCTTGTGCCAGAGATCCTTCTCGAAACGGGCGATCTCATTCAGCGACCCATCAGGCGATACATGCCAGAGTGCGGCGACGTTCTCGGTTTGGCTTGGGGAGTTTTCGGCCGTCGTCGCGAAAAATAGCTCGTCGCCGATCTGCTTTGAATAGAATAGGTGCCGCTCACTTCACCAAGACTCTGCTTTTCCAAAGTGTTACGGTCGAGCTTGTAGATGTTGTTCGTGCGAAATTCCGCGTCCATCCCGTAATAGATCGAATCCTTCGCGAAGAGCAAACTGACGGCGCGCCATGTTTCGTCGCCTTCGCCAACGGTTTCGATCGTCTTGAAATCGTCGGAGGTCCGCAGGATGCGGCACTCGCGATCGTCGTCGCCGGTCAGGCAGAAGAGATTTTTCGTGAACGGATCGAAGTAGATCCCATGAATATGTCGGATCGTTCCGGCCTGGAAGGTATAGGCAATTTCGAGGGCGTCGGAACCCGACCGATATTTGTAGATACGCATTTCGCCGCGTTCCACGTTCGATAGATACTCGCCAAAAAAGACATTTCCTTCTACATCAACGGCGCAGGCGGAACGCAGTACGCGGCAAGGGCGTTCCATACCGCGGAGAGCTTGGTATTTGCCGTTGCGAATTATCCCGGCCGTCTTGTCGAACGTAACAAAAATATCACCGTTCGGGAGCGGAACTGCGTTCGTAACCATAAAACGCAGCAAACGTTGCGCCAAACGAAAACGGCTGGCGTACGCCTTCCAAGTAGGAGCATCGATAGTGGCAAGCTTTTTGAACGGGAGCTCTCGGAGCGAAGCACAATGGAAAAGTACGTTAGATCGGGAAAGAATGTAATTTCCTTCCTCGGCCCACTCGATGGTGAAGCCTCTCAATTCTTTGATCTCGTCAACTTTCCAATCCATTTGTCTACTCCACCTTTTTGCAGATAAACGAACCGATCACTAGCGTATCCATTTTTGTGCGCATAAAACACTCTATCGCTTCGGCCGGCTCGTGGACGATCGGTTCGTTCTCGTTAAAGCTCGTATTTAGTATCACGGGAATGCCGGTCTTTGATTCGAATTTCTTGATGAGATCGTAATAAAGCGGGTTCTCCTCGCGTGCAACGGTTTGTAAACGGCCGGTGTCATCGACGTGATTAACCGCCGAAAGACGTTCCCGCCACTCAGGTCGTATCTTATAAACATGGAGCATAAACGGTGACGGATGATCTTGTTCAAAAAGTTCCGATTGCCTCTCTTGCAAAACTGACGGCGCGAAGGGACGGAAAGATTCGCGGTGCTTGATGCGGGCGTTCAAAATGTCCTTCATATTCGGAAAGCCGGGATGCGCGATTATCGAGCGATTGCCCAAAGCCCGCGGGCCCCACTCCATACGACCCTGAAACCAGCCGACGACATTTCCTTTGACAACTTCGTTCGAGGTTTCTTCGAGCAGAGCTTCGCGACTGAGTTCGCGGAACGCAAGTCCATAACGATTGAGTTCGGATTTGATATGGCTATCAGAATATTCGTCGCCGAGATATGAATTTTTCATCACCCAACGGCGCTTTTCCTTCAGGACGGAATTGCTGACATAGAGAGCCGACCCGAGTGACAGCCCGTCATCGCCTGCCGCGGGCTGGATGCACGTTTCACGGAAAGGCGTTTCAAGCAAGAGCTTTCCATTGGCGACGCTATTGAGAGTGCATCCGCCGGCCATAGAAATGCGATGCGTCGGGACGAGTTCGTGAAGCGAATTCACGATCCGCATATAGTATTCTTCGAATATCCGCTGCAGTCCGAAGGAAATATCCATATCACGCTGAGTTATCTCGGCGTGGCGTTCGCGTGGTTCGCCGAAGGCCTCGATGAACTTATCAGAATAGAGTCGGTGAACGATCATTTCGCCCGCGTCGTTGATCTCCATTCCTTGATTCGCACCGAAGGGCAGAAAATATTCAGGGTTGAGTTCGAAGCCGCCGGAGACAGGCTTCAGCATTCCTTCGAAAAATTCGCGATAGCGGTCTTCGCCGAGCGGCGCAAGCCCCATTACCTTGCCTTCGTCGCCGTATTTTCCGTAACCGATGAATTGGCAAACGGCGGTATAGAGCGTACCGAGCGAGTGCGGGACGAATATCTTTTTTTGCGGACGGATCTCGTCCCCTACGCAATCGCTTAACAGGCATGAAACGAAGTCTCCGGAACCGTCGATCGTGATACCGGCAGAATGTTCCCATTCAGATGCGAAATACGCGCTTGCGGTGTGCGCGAGGTGATGCTCAACGTTGTAAAGTTTGAAACGCAATTCAGCAGGATCGATCTCGAATTGCGTAGCCAAAAGGCTCTTTATGTCGTCAAACGTTTTGCCTTTGCTTCGTATCTTCGCCAGATTCAGCAAACGGCTCGGGTTTTTGATCGCGAATTCCAGCTTCTTGTGAAGGTTCGCCGATGAATCACGGCCAACCGCCACGCCGTCGATGTCCGAAAACTTTAGACCGGCGATCTCGAGGCACCTCAATATCGCGAGTTTTGGAAAACCGGCGTAATATTTGACGCGGTTCAAGCGCTCTTCCGGCAACGCGACGATCGGTTCGCCGTCAACTACAACTGCCGCGGAGGAACCCGCGTGAAAGGTATTGATCCCTAAAATTACACTCATCTATTTTTATTGTTTCTGATTGATGGTCTCTAGCCAAACTGCATCGGCAAAATTTTTGAGCGGTTTGATGACCTTGTTCGCTTTTTTTAACAATTCGGACGCGTGCACGACTGCTTTGTATTTCATCGGTAACAGGTCGATATCGCTTTTCAAAATCCCAAGCCCCAAGTAGCAATCCGCCGTCAGCTTTGTTTCGCCGAACTGGTTTTCGAACGTGTCGAGTAATTCTTGCGGCGTCCAATATCGAACCTCGAAGCCCTCGCCTTCGGTAAAGCCGCGACGCCTGCGCTGTTGATAGGACCGTATGCCGTATTTATTCGGCATTTGAAACATACCGCGGCCATTCGCCTTTAGAACCCGCGATGCTTCTGCCAGCGATATCCTGACGTTATCTTTGCTGAGGTGCTGGAAAACTCCGTACGAAAATACCGTGTCGAATGCGTTGCCAGCGAAAGGAAGAAAACGTGCGTCCCCGACGACGAAGTCTGTTTCGACGCCGAGCTGCTTTGAAACACGTCGAGCGGCCAGAACTGCGTCGAGACTCGGGTCCAATCCGACCGGCTTATAGCCTTTTCTCGCGGCGGCAATCGACCATCTGCCCCAATTGCAACCGATGTCGAGCAGGCGTTCCCCATGGCCTTTCGGCAAAGGAGTTTCCGGGATCGGATAGCGTGTGAGCTTGTGTTGTACTGAAAAATACATTATGCCCGACGTATATGGAATTTCGCCCTGGACGAACTCGTCGATCTCACCATTCTTGCTGACCGTTGGAGCTGTTTCAGGCTGCTCCGAACGTACTTTTTCGAGGGATTTCGTTATGTAACCGTGCGTAGTTTCGGCATCATCGACCAACAATAACGGGATATCGTCGAATACCGGATAAATATGACCGTCAGTGCAGTTCAATTGACCGCCAGCATATTCGAGGCTTTGCTTGTCCCTCGGACAAACCAGACTTTTCAATAGCCATTCGTTCATAGTGAAATAGCTGAAAGTTTACTATTTGAGCGCTTTGTCCGCAATCTTAAGAGGTTGGGAGCGCGACGGGCGGGAATCGGACGGCTAGTGATGAATTGTCCTAGATTTTGTCCTTCGTTCGCCTTTTGCAGTAAGATATTTTTAATGCCGCATTCATTTAAATTGCCGCCGCTGACACTTGAGCAATTCACGCTTGGAAATGGCCTGCGTGTCGTGCTCGATCGGGATGACGCGATACCTGTCGTATCTTTGGCCGTCTATTATGACGTCGGGTCGCGGAACGAACGCGATGACCGCACGGGTTTTGCACACCTCTTCGAGCATATGATGTTCCAGGGAAGCGAGAACGTGCCGAAAGCCGGGCATTTTCAATACATTATGAAAGCCGGCGGCACGATGAACGGAACGACTTCGAGCGAGCGCACGAATTATTTCGAGACGCTGCCGGCTAATCAACTTCCGCTCGGGCTTTGGCTCGAATCCGACAGAATGCGTTCGCTTGCCGTAACGCAGGAGAATCTCGACAATCAGCGCGAAGCCGTCAAGGAAGAGAAGCGTCTTCGATACGACAATCAGCCGTACGGGCAGATCTTCGACCTGATAAGCGCGATGATCTACAAGAATTTCGCGAACGCACATTCGACGATCGGTTCAATGGATCATCTAGATGCGGCGTCTGTCGAAGACGTACAGGAATTCTTCCGAATATATTACGCCCCGAATAATGCGGTGCTCGTCCTTTCGGGCGCCTTCGATCCGGCGGAAGCAAAAGAGCTGATCGAGAAGTTCTTCGGCGACATTCCGAGCCAGCCGCGCTCGCCCGCGATCGACGTGGAAGAGCCTGAAGAGGTCGCCGCTAATTACAGCGAATGGCAAGACCCGCTCGCTCCTTTCCCGGCGTTCCTGATCGGATGGAAGACCCCGAAACGCGGGAGCGAAGAATTCAAGGCTCTTTACCTCGCGGGCAAGGTGCTCTATGACGGCGACAGTTCGCGGCTATATCAGAAGCTCGTCAAAGGCGAGGAATCGGTTATTCAGTTATTCGGCTTTACGGACGAGAGGCGCGGTCCATCGAGCATTTTCGTCGGAGCGATCCCGAAACCCGACGAGGACATAAGCGCGATCCGCGAAACGATAATGAACGAGATCCGCGACTTGGCTGTCCACGGACCGACGCCTTCAGAAATGGAGAAGATCGAGAATCAGCTCTTGAATGACGCGGTCCGCACGCGGCAATCTTCGCTCGCACGGACGCAGCAGCTTGCAGAGTTCGCTCTATACGATAACGATCCCTGCCTGTTCAACGCGGAACTCGACGGCCTTCTGAACGTAACTGCCGAGCAGATACGTCTGAACGTCGCTAAATTCCTTAATACGGAGAATCGAGCGCTGCTCGACGTCGTCCCCGCGAAACAGCCTGCTTAAAAATACGAACGCAAAGAAAAACATTTAATGAATCCGGACTTTAGAAAACAACCGCCCGCACCGCTCGCTCCAATTCCTTTCGAGATATTGAGGCCATTTGAAACGACGCTGTCGAACGGCCTTCGCGTCGTCATCTTCGAGAATGAAAGGCTGCCGCTCGTAAGCTACAGACTTTCCTTTTTTTCGGGCGATATCGACGAATCGGAGAACGAACACGGGCTTATGTCCGCGATGGCGTTGCTCTTGACCGAAGGCACGGAGAATTATTCGAGCCAGCAGCTTGCAGAGAAGATCGAGCGTCTCGGTGCAGGCCTTTCGGCCCACTCTTCGTTCGATTTTACGTCCATCTCGGCCTCATCGCTTTCGTTTTACACGTCGGCGATCTTCGAGATGCTTTCGGAGATAGTCCTAAAGCCGACATTTCCCGAGAACGAGATCGACCTTTACAGGCGAAATCTTCTCGAAAATCTGAAGTTTCAACGATCGCAGCCGCCGTTCCTTGCGGGCGAGCAGGCGGCAAGGCTCATTTACGGCAAACATCCGTATTCCCACGTCTCGCTGCAGCCGAAGGACGTCGAAGGCATTACGCGTGAAAAACTCCGCGCGACGCACCGAGCGGCTTTGATCCCGAATAACGCCGTTATGCTGATCGTCGGCGACGTCCGCCGCGATGAGGTCATCAAAGAACTCGAACAGCACCTGGACGGTTGGGAGTCGGGCGAAGCGCCTAAGCGGAGTTTTGCGGAAGTCCCGACGCGACAGCAGCGTTCTATCACGGTCGTCGATCGTCCGGGCTCGACCCAATCGAACATCG
>DAORTR010000062.1:0-14310 GCA_035432765.1 Pyrinomonadaceae bacterium | reverse complement strand
GCATCGTGCGTTCGACGATAAAGCACGAAAGTCCGCTGTGGTCGCGCACCTTTTGTTTTTCGAGATCCGTCCAGCAGAAGAAAAGGAAGTTATCCGCAAGATCCGCGAGCGAGATCCACATCTTTTCGCCATTCAGGATCCAATCGTCGCCGTCCCGCCGTGCGGTCGAACGCATACCGATGACGTCGCTGCCGGCGTTCGGTTCCGTAAGGCCGAAGGTGGCAAGCTTCTCGCCCTTTGCCTGCGGCGTGAGATACTTCTGTTTCTGCTCCTCGGTGCCCCAGGAATAAAGGCTCAGGCTGTTAAGCCCGACGTGCACGCTCATCGCGACGCGGAGAAATGTGTCGCAGGCTTCGAGTTCCTCGCAGACGAGGCCGAGCGAGACGTAATCAAAGCCCGCACCGCCGTATTGCTCAGGGATGCAGACACCCATAAGGCCGAGTTCTTTCATTGTCTGAAAGACTTTCGGCTCATAATGGGCCTTTTCGTCCCATTCTTTGATAAACGGCTCAACTTCGCCCGCACAAAATTCGCGGACAGTATTTTGCAGTGCTTTGTGTTCTTCGGTAAGTTCAAGATCGATCACGGTTTTATGGCCTTCCTCGCTAAATAAGTGTTTGTGATAAGATTCTCCGCAACTGGAGCAAAGCTTAAGATTATCACGTTTTTGTCGGCGTTTATAGCCGCGACCAACTGAATGATACCGCTTGAAAAGGCACTGAAACTGGTAGAACGCAACATTCGGCGGCTCGGAAATGAGCGCATCGAGCTCGGCGTTGCGATCGGCCGCATTCTCGCCGAAGATATATTTGCAGACGGCGACCAGCCGCCGTTCGACCGCTCGATGATGGACGGATTTGCGGTCGCCGCCGCCGATATCGCGAACACGCCCGCTGTATTGAAGATAGTCGGCGAAGCCGCGGCCGGACGCGGTTGGCATAACAATCTCAAACGCGGTGAAGCCGTCCGCATTATGACCGGAGCTCCGGTTCCCAAGGGCGCCGATTCGGTGCAGCGCGTCGAGCTGACACGCAGCTACTTTACGGACGCTCAAGAATTAGTCGAGATCCTTGAACCCGCCAAGAAAGGAATGTCGGTCGTGAAGAAAGGCTCTGAGATACGGCGCGGCAAGCGGCTTTTTGTCGAAGGCGACACGATCACGTCGCAGAATATCGCGGCGCTTGCAGCGTTCGGTTACGCGCGACCTCGGGTCGCGAAACGACCGCGCATCGCTATCTTCGGCACGGGAACCGAGATAGTCGAGATCGCGCAGAAACCGGGTGCAGATCAGATCCGGAACTCTAATTCGATCACGCTCGCTGCACTGTCCGCTTCGTTCGGCGCCGTGCCCGAGATATTTCCGAACGCGAAGGACGACCTCGCTTCGCTCAAGCAAATGATGAAGACGGCCATTCGCGGCCACGACATTTTGATCACAACTGGCGGCGTTTCGGTCGGCAAATACGATCTGACGAAGGCCGCGCTCAAGGAGCTTGGCGCGGAAATATTTTTTGAGAAGGTCGCACTAAAGCCCGGCAAGCCGATCATCGCGGCGCGTCTCGGCAAGGCGCTCGTCTTCTCGCTGCCGGGCAATCCGGTGTCGGCGGCAGTAACTTTCTATCTATTCGTCCGAGCGGCCATCGTCGGGATGCAGGGCGTAAAGAGAACCTCGATGCGCGAAGGAACGGCAGTGCTTGCCGACGGCGTTAAGGCTGCGAAAGACCGTCACACGCTTGCTCCCGCGCGGCTCTCGAACGACGAGTGCGGCAGACTCATTGCAAGCCCGCTTCGCGGAAAGGGTTCATCTGACCTCGTGAGTTTTGCCGGTGCGGAAGCTCTGATCTCGCTCGAAATGAACACGCGTGCGGAAGCCGGCAGTTTGGCGCGAATTCTCTATTTATGACCGAACGAAGCGAGCCTATGGCGATGGGGCATTACGGAATCTACGACCGCGTCGAGGAGTTGCTGCGGGGCGAAAAGGGCCGCGTCCTTGACGTGCCCGCAGGCGAAGGCGCGCTTGCCGTCCGTTTGAAAAAGATCGGGCTGGACGTAACGTGCTGCGATCTCTATCCTCGCATTTTCAAGCTCGCCGATACCGAGATCCGCGAGGGCGACCTTGACGCGAAATTGCCGTTCGACGATGCGGAATTCGACACGGTCGTTTGCGTCGAAGGCCTCGAACATATCGAGAATCCGGCGAATGCTGTTCGCGAATTCGCGCGCCTTTTGAAGCCCGGCGGAATGGCGATCGTGAGCGTCCCGAATATAATGAATGTCGAGGAGCGTCTGAAGTGGCTTTTCTACGGCTACACATCGCATTTTAAGCCGCTCTCGAAAGAGGCGATCCGCGTGCACCAGCGCCACGAGATGGGCGGAATGGACGAGATCGCGTTCCATATAAATCCGATCGGCTATGCTGAATTGCGATACTGGCTCGAAAAAGCGGGATTTGAACTTGAAGGCGCTTTTGCCGACTCTAAAAAGAACGGAATGTGGGCATTTGCGCCGATCGTCGCTCTAATTAGGCTCGCGGCAACGTTCGCTTCGCGCGAGAAACGCGAGACGCGCTGGACCGATGAGATGAATTCCGACGCAGTTCTGACAGGCGGAAATACGCTGATCCTTGCCGCAAGAAAATTATGACGAAGTTGTCGCATTACGATGAAGAAGGCCGCATTTCGATGGTCGATGTCGGCCAAAAAGACGTAACGCTCCGACGGGCGGTTGCGGCGGCAAAGGTAATTTTGAACGCCGCGACGCTCGACGCGATCCGCGGGAAGCAAACTCCGAAAGGCGATCCGCTTGAGATCGCACGCATCGCCGGAATATTGGCCGCGAAGCGTACGTCCGAGCTTATTCCGCTCTGTCATCAGATCGCGCTCTCAAAGGCGGATGTTGCCGCCGAGATCGTCGAAGACGGTATCGAATTGACCGCCGAAGCTGTTACTTCCGGGAAAACGGGCGTCGAGATGGAAGCCCTGACGGCCGTGAGCGTCGCCGCGCTTACGATCTACGATATGCTCAAAGCCGTCCAACGCGATATCGCTATCACCGACATTCGCCTGATCGAAAAGACAGGCGGAAAGAGCGATCTTTCGCGTTGATCGCCACCCTAGATGAAAGAGATTTTTTAAGGTTTCCCTCGATAACGGTCGTGCATCCAAAGGACATCTAACTGCCGCGGATCGACGAATGTATGCGGCACAGCCGAACTTTGCGGTAGAATCGATCGTAAGACGGATTGTGTAGGAGGCTGAACGAGAAAGGTTATGAAGTACACGCTTGCTGAAGATGCCCGCCCGAATGCGAAGTTGCTGCTAGCGGCGACTGCCGTTTCGATCGTTCTATGGTTCATTCCGTACGCGGATTATCTTGTGTATCCGTTTCGGCTTTTTGTAACGCTCATACACGAAAGCGGGCATGCTCTGGTCGCATTTGTAACCGGCGGCTCCGTGCAGAGTTTAACGATCTCGGCCGACGGCAGCGGACTTGTATATTCGTCGTCAAGTTCCCTGCTCGGTCAGATCTTCACGTCAAGTGCGGGCTACGTCGGCACTATGGTCTTCGGCGTCTTTCTTCTCTATTTGATCCGAAAGAATGTATCGCCGAACAAGATACTTTTCGGATCGGGCCTGTTCATTCTGATGATCACGATCGTTTTTGGCGTACTCAGCCCGATCTTTAATTTCCTTTCGCTGCAGGTTGGATTTGGAAGCGTTGCATTTACGGTTTTGGCTGCGGCACTCTTGACCGCAGCGTTATTCGCCCTTGCAAAATTCGCGAACGAAAGGACCGCGCGTTGGATCACGGGCTTTCTGGCGGTTCAGTGTCTTTTGAACGCGATCTCCGACCTCAAGACGGTCTTCTTCATTAACGCTCCTGTGGTGGGAGCCGATATGCAGAATGACGCGTCGAATATGGCGAACGCGACGGGGATCCCGGCGTTCTTTTGGGTCGTCGTCTGGATAGTGATCTCGCTCGGATTGCTCTTCCTCGGCTTTAGAATGTACGCCTCGGTGCGCGGCAGTGCACACAACGATACGGTATTTGACGAAAATCCGTGAATTCAGGCGAACCCACAACTCTAGGCCTTCTGCCCGTTGGTTCGCGGATAGTTGTGCGTTCGCGTGTCGATTGGCGGCACGCCGCGATCGCACGCGTCGCGGAAGACAAGGTCGTGCTCACGGTACATTCTCCGAGCGGATATTCATATCGCCTTCGCCGCGGCCTCGATGCTGCGATATGCTATGACGGCGAGATCGTAGTGCTTTTGAGCGACCACAAGGACAATTGGCGTGAAAATTTCAGTCCGCTCGACTCTCGATGGTAAGACCGATCCCAAAACCCGAAAAACCACTTACTAGGAAAGAGCGTGACGAACGGATCGCCGCGCATCTTCCGTCCGTTCTTCAATATCACAACACGATGCTCACCGATCGGGTGCGCAACAAGCTTCTCCAAAAGGCGATACGGAAGGCGTTCAAGCCCGGAATGTCGTTCCTCGACATCGGTGCAGGCACAGGCGTTTGGGCGATCCTGGCGGCAAAACTCGGAGCCTCGCGAGTGGTCGCGATCGAGACCGAAGAGAGCCTCATTCCCGTGATCGGACGCCTCGCTCAAGAGAACGGCGTTGCGGATAAGATCGAGATCGTTCACGGCCGCAGCAACGATGTAAGGCTTTCGGGACGTTTTGATCTGATCGTAAGCGAGATCTTCGATTCGGATGCGTTCGGCAAGGAGACGATCGAGTCATTCGTTGATATCCGCGAACGATTCCTTGCAAAGGATGGTATTTTCATACCGGAAAAATTCGAGCTGATGGCGGCGCCGATCGTATATCCGGGAACCGCCGCGGCGGAAGCGTCAGGATTGGGGATCAAAACAACATTCCTTCGGGAAATGAAACTCAATTATTCCGACTCGATCAACTACTCGTCCGCCTCGGACCTAAAGTTTCTCGCGGAACCGGTCGCGATCATCTCGATCGACTTTCGAACCGTTGAAAACGGATCCTATTCTGCCGCGGGCGAAGGAACTTGGCGGGTTCGCAACCTCGCAAAAGCCGACGCCGTCGCGACGTTCCCGAGATCGACGTTCCTCGGCGACATCGTAATGAATTCCCTTGATTCGCAAAGTTGGGCCGCGAGCGCGTATCCGTTCAAGCGGCTTGAAAGCGGCCCCGGAAGGCTGAAATTCAAGCTTTCGCCCGATTTGAACAGTTGGTCGGTCTCGCTGCCTGATTTGCCCGAACTGAATGAGCACAATTACTCGCCCGTTTTTGCGTTTACCCGCCTGAAAATGGCGCAAAAGACGACGCCGCACCGCCGTTTTCGAAAGCGTCGATAATATCCTTTTTGTTCGCGGTCGTGTTCTGGTAAAATCATCTATTACCCACTGGCACGGATTTACCACTATGCAGTCCGCAACAAAGAAAGAAGAGCAGATCGAAGTACGCGGGGCTCGCGTCCATAATCTCAAAAATATTTCTGTCAGCCTGCCGATCAACAAACTCACGGTCATCACGGGTGTTTCGGGGTCGGGCAAATCTTCGCTTGCGTTCGACACGCTCTACGCGGAAGGCCAGCGGCGGTACGTCGAATCGCTTTCGGCATACGCGCGTCAATTCCTCGAGCGTATGGACAAACCCGATGTCGATGAGATCACGGGCATCGCGCCCGCGATCGCGATCCGGCAAAAGAACACAACGAAGAACCCGCGATCGACCGTCGCGACGCAGACCGAGATATACGACTATCTGCGTCTGCTTTTTGCACGTGCAGGCCAGACGTTCTGTCACGCGTGCGGCCGAGAGGTAAAGAAAGATTCTCCTCAAGGCTCTGCCGACGAGATACTCGCAACGCTTGCCGACGGGACGAGATTCTACGTACTTTTTCCATTGTTCGACGACGGGCTTGTTCTCTCCCCGCAAAAGAAACCGCGTCCGCGTTCAAAGGCCGCAAAGCAAGACGAACTCAGCCTGCAGGCGCGGCTTATCTCGCTCCTTCAGCAAGGTTTTTCGCGCCTCTATCGAGGCGGCGAAGTGCTTGAATTGACGCAGCCCGAGGACTATCCGTTCGACGATCTTCAAAACACTTTCGTTCTCATCGATCGGCTGAAAGCTTCGGAAGATGTGCGTTCGCGCCTGATAGATTCGCTTGAAATATGCTTTCATGAGGCGCACGCCTGCGTAATTGAGACCACGGACGGCGAACGCCTCAAATACTCGGACAGCTTCGTCTGCAAGTACGACGGAACGCGGTACGAAGAGCCTGAGCCTGCCCTTTTCGGCTTTAATTCACCGTACGGCGCGTGCCCGACGTGCCAAGGTTTCGGCAACACGATCGGCGTCGATTACGACATCGTCATTCCGAACTACACCCTTTCGATAAAGGAAGGCGCGGTCGATCCGTTCACTCGCCCGACGAACGCCTGGGCGCAAAAGGAGCTTTTGAAATACGCGGCCGCGGCGAATATCGATGTGAACGCCGCGTTCGCCGACCTGCCGGATTTTCAGCAGAACTGCATCATCTACGGCGACGAAGGATGGCGCGGCATCAAGGGCTTTTTTGAGTGGCTCGAAACAAAGAAGTATAAGCTGCACGTCCGTGTTTTTCTTGCGAAATATCGCGGCTACACGCGCTGCCCGGACTGTAACGGTCAGCGCCTGCGTCAGGAAGCTCGCGACGTGAAGATCGGCGGGCGGTCACTGCCCGACATTGTCGAACTCTCGGTCGCCGATGCAAAGCAGTTCTTCGACAAATTAACGCTCAGCGAAGAGCGTATGCAGATCGCCGACAAGCTTCTGCTCGAAATTCGCCGGCGGTTGGCCTTTCTCGTGAACGTCGGCCTTGATTACTTAACGCTCGGCCGTCTTGCGGCAACTTTGTCGGGCGGCGAGGCACAGAGAATTCAGCTTGCGACCAATCTCGGATCGCTGCTCGTGGGGACTTTGTATGTTCTTGACGAACCGTCGATCGGGCTGCATCCGCGCGACAATTCGCGCCTTATCAAGATACTCGAAGACCTTCGCGATATTGGCAACACGGTCATTGTCGTCGAGCACGATGACGAAACGATGCGTGCCGCCGACAACGTGATCGACATCGGCGTACATGCGGGCGAGAACGGCGGCGAACTCGTCTATCAGGGCGACCTCGAAGGCCTTCTGCGAAATGAACGTTCGCTTACGGCAAAGTATTTGCGCGGCGACGCCGAGATCAAGGTCCCGCAGACTCGCCGTAAACCGACAAAGAACAAGATCGAGATCATCGGCGCGCGTGAACATAACCTTCAGAATATCGACGTAAAGATACCGCTCGATATGCTGGTTGCAATTACAGGCGTTTCGGGTTCGGGCAAATCGACGCTCGTCCACGACGTTCTTTTTGCCGGGCTGAAGAAAAAGCGCGGCGAATGGAACGCTCAGGTCGGCTCTGTCAAAGACATTCGCGGCATCGACAATATCGACGATGTGATCCTTGTCGATCAATCGCCGATCGGCAGAACTCCGCGTTCGAATCCCGTAACGTATATCAAGGCGTACGACGCGATACGCGACGTATTTGCCGCCGCGAGCACGGCAAAGTCGAAGGGCTTTAACGCGTCGCATTTCTCTTTCAACGTGCCCGGCGGACGATGCGAAATTTGTCAGGGCAGCGGAACCGTTACGATCGAGATGCAGTTCCTCGCTGACGTGGAATTGACGTGCGAAGACTGCCGCGGAACGCGTTTCAAGCAAGAAATACTCGACGTAAAATACAAAGGCAAGAATATTCACGAAGTCTTGCAGATGACGATCCGCGAAGCGATCTCGTTCTTTAAGGATACGCAGAAGATAGTTAGTCGGCTGAAGGTTCTCGATGCCGTCGGACTTTCGTATCTAAGGCTCGGACAATCGGCAACGACGCTTTCCGGCGGCGAAGCACAGCGCGTAAAGCTCGCGGCACATCTTGCTCAACGCAGCGTCGGCAACACGCTTTTCATTTTCGACGAACCGACGACCGGCCTGCATTTTGACGATATCAATAAGCTGCTGCGCGCCTTCAACGCATTGATCGAGAACGGCGGGAGCGTACTTGTCATCGAACACAACATCGACGTCATAAAGACAGCTGACTATGTGATCGATCTCGGTCCGGAAGGCGGAGTCGGCGGCGGCGAGGTCGTCGCAAAAGGCACGCCGGAAGAGATCGCAAGGGCCGAGGGTTCATTCACCGGACAATATCTTCGCCCGGTGCTCGCGAAGTAAATTTCTTAATCGTCGCCGAATTTCGCACGCCAATGCGGCGCGATCTCTTTCATCACTTTGCAGTCGCAGTAACCGCCGTTGTTGTTGAGCCAAGAGGTGAGCTTCGGGAAATCTAGCTGCCTGCGCATCATAAAGATCATCGCGTGCTTCAAATGATGATCGCACTCGCTCTCGTAAAGTTCGTCTTCGATAAAGTCGAACATTTCGCTTACGGTTTCCTGGCTCGCGGGCACAAGTTGAAGGAACACTTCAAGCTCATCGCCCGTCATCTGTTCGAGATTCTCGATCTCGCTTTTCCTGATAATTGGCATAACTGCAAACTAAAATTCCGCTTCCGAGAGCCGCATCATTTCATCGTATTCACGGCGTTCGCCGGCAAACGCGCCGTTGCGAACCGCCTCTTCGTATTCACGCTGACGTATGCCTTCCGAGCCGCGATAGCGTAAAAATTTCGGAAGGAACACCGCCGAAAGCCCGACCGCGACGATGCAGACCGCACCGCCCGAAACAAGCGCGAAACGCACGCTCGTGTGTTCGGCGAGAATACCCATTTTCGCGCTTCCGAGCATCGGTCCTGTAAGGTAGCTTATCATTTCGAGGCCCGCGAGGCGTCCGCGCAAATGATTCGGGATGGTCTGATTCCAGATCGAACCGCGAAAGATCCCCGATATCATATCCGAAAATCCGGCGGCGCCAAGGAAAAGAAGCGCCGGAACGAGGCTCGTCGAAAGCCCGAAGAACAATATCCCGAATCCCCAAAGTATCGCCGCGACCACGACGAATGCACCGTGCCGCTCGACCTTGCTTGCCCATCCCGACGTAAGGCTTGCGATCAAAGCCCCGATGGCTAACGATGCAGGAAAGAATCCGACGTATTCGTCGCCGTAATGCGTTGCAAGCGCGGGATAGAGCGCCTGCGGAAACGCAAAGAACATCGCCGCAATATCGATGAAATACGTGCCAACCAATTCCTGCCTCGAGAACGCGTATCTGACGGCACGCATTATCGCCGCAAAGCTCGGGCGTTCCGCATTCTCCGGGGGCGGAACGAACTTGAGCATATAGACAGCGACCAACGAAGCGGCGAACGTTGCAAGATCTATCAGATACGCGTCAACCGCCGCGAATTGCGTCGCAATTATTCCCGCGATCGCCGGGCCGACGATCATCCCGATATGAAATCGCACGGAATTGAGCGCCATCACAGCCGACATCATTTCCGGCGGAATGACCTTTTGAATGAACGATTCGAATGCCGGTCTCTGGAGTGCGGCAAGGCCTGCGTGCAGGGCGACGACGACGAAAAGCACAGCGATCGACGGCGTCGGAAGCAGCGAATTCAAAACGAGAATGCCCGTCAGAAGTGTCTGTCCGATCTCGGTAAACCGCAGCACCCGGCGTTTATCCACGTAATCTGCCAACGCACCGCCGACGAACGCGAGGCAGAACATCGGGACGAATTCCGCAAGCGCGATGTAGCCGACCATCGCGTTCGACTTCGTGAGCTGATACATCTGCCACGGAACGACGATGAACGTCATCATCGAGCCGAAGAACGAGATAAGCTGCCCGAAGAAGAGCAGACGGTAATCGCGCGACGCTCTTAGCGGCGAGAGATCAAGCAGCATTGGCGGTGTTGCGATGCATTATCGTTTCAGGAATTCGGTCCAATGAAAAAGCCACGTCGCATAGATGTTCGCGGCGAACGAAAAGATGTAAACGCTCCATTCCACTTTCGTGATCCGTTGAGGTGCGGACTCTAGCAATATAATAAACGCCCACGGCAGCAAAACCATCGCGTACCGATAGCCGAATTGATAACCGCCCGCGTTCCCGTGCATCCAAAGGACGAATGTCAGCACGATCATCGCGATCCATGACGCGAGTTTCACAGCCCCGTCTTTTGCTCCCATTCGCATAATGAGCAGTAAGAACGGGCTGCTCAATAGGATCGAGCTCGAGAACGGATCGGGTAGAACGTACGGAAAATTCGGGACAATATCCCATAGTTTCAGAAGCATCTGCCACGCTTGGTCCGGCATATACTGCGTCGAGAAAATTCCGTAGCGATACCACGGCTCTTCAAGAACGCCCGGGATGCGTGCGTAGCCAAAATCCGCGATCGAGCCGAAACGCTCAAAGTTATAAAGAAGCGTTGCGACGCCGAGCATGAAAGGGACGGCGGCGAATTTTGCGAACGTGTGGAGAGATTTTGTCTCGTCTTTTGCTTCCTTCTTTTGGGCAGCGTTCGGCCTATTCAGGAAGTAAAAAAAGAGCGGTGCGGTCAAAAGGATCTCGGTCCGATTGCCGAACGCGAGAGCAAAGAACGCTCCGGCGAGAAGCGGTCGTCTGTCGAAGATCGTAAAGTAGATCGCGCCAAATTCGCCGACGACGGCGAATCCGAGAGCAAGCTGCCATGCGCCGGCGAACGTGAGATTCGTCCACATCCAAGTGCCGAAGAGCACGCCCGCCGTCATCAAGATCGCACGAGTTCGCGGCGCCTTATACTTTTCCGCGATCGATAGCATTAGCCATGCGGCAACACCCGCAAGTATCGCCGCGACCCACGCTCCGGGCATATCGCGGATCAGGCCGATCGCCTTTAGGAATGCCGCCGGGACCATCGAGATGACAGCTCCGAGCGGAAAGACCGAATAGTGTCCGCCGCGAAACGGGACGAATTCATTCAGCCATTGAGGCGGCGGTTCTGTGAGCGAGATCGCCCCCGAGAGCAGCCTTCCCGCCACTCGAAATGTGTAGTCGTAGTAATTTTGCGGCTTCGGATTTGAGAAGAAATATATGATCGCCGCGACAACCGATAGGGCTGCGCGCGACTTTGCTCCGAGCGCGTTCTCAAGTGCCTCAGGCTGCGAAGATCTTGATTTTGAACTCGTCATTTGCAATATAGATTTCCGGGCGGCGATCCGAAAAACGGGTCGATTGACGAAGGATCATCGGAAGGCCGCCGTGAGGCGTGTTTATGCCGTATTCCCGACGCGTAAAGATCGCGGCGATCTGCGGGTTGAGCCGCTGCGTAATTCCGTATCGAATGGCACGCGACGCGGGCGGCGAAAAACCGTTCGTGCGTCGCGGATTCACGAATTCGATCGAATTATCGTAGATATTCACACGCGTGCGTATGTCGCGGATCGCAAGATCGCGATGCATCAGCATATTGATCAACGCCTCCGAGACCGAATAGAAATGATAATGGCCGCGCGGCTTGGCGACGCCTTCGCCAACGAGCGTTAATTTCCGCTTCGGACGTTCTTTTGCAAGATCGACGTAACGCTTGATGAAGGCAAGCATCGCTTCGTACTGCGTATGAAGATTACCCTTCACCTCGATCGCTTCGATCAGATCGGAACGCGTTCCATCGCCCGAATATCGTGCGGCCGTAACATTCGAACGCGGCAGCAGTTCCCCGACCTTTTCGTCCTTTCCGAACAAAAGTACGGCGGCGACCGTCGGGAAGAACTCGTCCGCGTTGCCGACCGCAAGAAGCAGATCCTTCCGCAGGAAATCGCTCGTCTGATAAAGGTTCAAGTTCGGGGCGTTCTCATCGAAACCGCTCGCAAAGCTCCACAAGAGCGAGTCGTCAAAGTCGGATTCGTTCACGTCGCGAAGCGGAATATTCTCAAATCCGAGCGGCCGCAATTCATCAAGCCAAGCGGAAAGCTCCGCTCGCGAAACCTCTCTCTTTTCGGCGCCGAAACGCAGATAAAATCGTCCGTCGCGCGTTCTGTAAGGCCTTCGTCGGCCGTCAATATCGAGGGCCACGACGCGCTTTCCGCTGTCGAACGCGACCGTATCAAGGATCGGCACGATCGGCGGGACGATCTCTTCACGGCAGATACGCGCGAGTTCCTCCTGCACCCATTCGGGATTGCTGACGCCCTCGATCCGTAGCTGATCATTTACACCAAAAACGATCGTGCCGCCGTTCGTATTCGCGATGGCGACGATGCCCTGAGCTATACGCTCGCTGTTCGACAGTTTAACCTTGAGTTCGAGATACGTATCCTCGCCGCCGCGTATCAGCCGCAGCAATTCTGTTCTTGAGGTCGATGGAGAATCTTGATTGACGAGGTATTCCTGAAAGGAATGACCACCGGTTGACTCGAAACGCGGGCTATGTCGGAATCTTTTTCGCGGCATACCGTTCTTAAACTCTGACAGACATATTGAAGCACTTAATTGCTTGGAAAAGCAATTGTCCGTTTTGTTCGTTTTGTTCGTTTTGTGCGTTTTATGAAAAGTGTGTCGATTCGTGAAAACTGTCCTTCCAAATGGTTGGACCGATGGGTAGGCTTGTAGATGGAGATGATGTTGATGTTTGAGAGTTCAGAACAGACGCGACGCTGCGAAGGGCATTTCGGCCATTTGGAGCTCCGGCAGGAGCGAGATGTTCGTAGCATGGCAACGAACAGACCCATCTCGGAGCGTGTGCAACACGGGACGGCGGTCTGTCGGCGGCAAGCCGCCTCCAAGGATCTCAAGAAGATCGGGTTCTACAAACATTCGGCTCCTACGGAGCCAAGACGGCGAATTTGCGGGAGCGTCTTTGCGAACTTTGCAACAACCTTTGCGGCCTTGGCGGTTAAACCTCAAGAAGAAGAACCGCAAAGCCCGCAGAGCGAAGCCACGCAAAGGTCACAGAGGAAGTCGGCGACTGAGCCGCCTCCGGTTTTTGGGATGAGCGGTTACGGTCAGGCAAGCCTGACCGCACTGCGATCGGGCAAGCCCGAATGAATGCGCAACACAAAAAAACCCGCCTCGGGAAAAGGCGGGCATGCTGGTCAGGCAATTGGCGTTTGTAGGACCTTACTTTAGGGCTTGGATGGAAGCACCGAAATTGATGTGATACGGTTGGCCGGCGACGACCAACGCAGGGACCGACTTTACGCCCGCAGATTCGGCCTCGCCGACGCGTCCTTTCTGTTCACCGAGATGAACGATCTCGACATCGAAGCGTTCCGGATCGATCATATCGACCATCATCTGTTCCGCATCGACGCAAACGGGACAGCCCGCGTGATAAAAAATTGCTCGTTGTTTCATAATGCGCTCCTTCAATTTCCTTTTAACTGTTGAAATTCCTGCTGTATGCTAGAAGTTAGCAAGTTTCGGGTGCCGTTTGGAAGTAGGCACTTTTTGGTCGTATAGGTACTTTTTGGTACGAATTGTGATAGCTGCGTCGAAAGAAAAATTGGAAGAAAGAGACGTCAAGCGGATGGTCGAGAACATCGTCCGCTGCAAATGGTCGCTTTCGGTTATTGACCTAGTAAAGCGCGGCATCGACCGACCTGGCGCGATGGTCAAAAGCGTCGATGGCCTGACAACGAAAGTTCTGAACGAACGGCTGCGGAAACTCGTGCGTTTCGGGATCTTCGAGCGGAAGGAGTTCGCGGAAGTGCCGCCGCGCGTCGAATATCGGCTGACGCTGTTCGGCGAAAAGTTTGCGGTGCTGCTCGATTCGATCGACGCGCTTCAAAATGACCTTGATGCAAATGGACGCTGATAACACTCTCGCATACATCAGCCTCGGCTCGAATCTGGGCGACCGCGCCGGAAACCTTCTTCTTGCCGTTCGCGGACTCGTCGAAGCAGACCTGATCGTCCGGCGACTTTCGACGATCTACGAAACCGAGCCGCTCGATATGGATACCGACCTCAGATTCCTGAATATGATCGCCGAGGTGCACGTCGGAGACGCGACGCCGACACAGTTGATGGCGCGTCTCCTGCGGATCGAGTACTCGCTCGGACGCGGCGAAAAGCACGCCGGCCCAAAAGAGCCGCGGACGATCGACCTCGACGTGATCTTCTACGGCTCGTTGAGGTTGAAGTCGGATTTCGTTACGATACCGCATCCCAGGATGCACCTACGCAAGTTCGTTTTGCGGCCGCTTGCGGAGCTGATACCGAACTTTGTTCATCCGATATTGAAGACCGAGATTGTCGAGCTGCTTGCGGCATCCGATGATATAAGCGCCGTCCATCGTTGGTCGCCGAATGTTTACGCAAAGGGCGAAACCGCTGCCTGAAGCGAGGGGCTGAAT
>DAORTR010000061.1:0-14337 GCA_035432765.1 Pyrinomonadaceae bacterium | reverse complement strand
CGTCTCCTGTCTCCTGTCTGCCTCCCGGGAAGCGTGCCTTGCACGCGGCAAGAATTTAGCTACACATGGAGCGTAGCGGATGTGTAGAACGACGAGTTAGTTCCAACGGAAGCGTGCCTTGCACGCGACAGTGGCGTTTGTCGGCGGCAAAGCCGCCTCCGAGGTGGCGATGATGATGTACCGTGCTACAAACATTTGGCTCCTAACGGAGCCATTGCGGACGAGGGCGTCCGCGTTCCGACACAGAGGCGTTTGTCGGCGCGAGCCGCCTCCGAGGTGACGATGATGATGGGCGGTGCTACAAACATTTGGCTCCTAACGGAACCGAGGCGTCGCCTTAACGTTGTTCAAGGCGAACGCTGAGCCCTTACTAACGTGCGGGCTACCGACACGACGGGCTACTGACACGTTCTTGTGATCTTTGCATTTAAGAACGGATCCCGCAGAGTCGCGGAGCCGCGGAGAAAGAGGACGCGGGATCTGGTCGCTCTCGTTCGCGGTTCTGACGCTGAGCCCTTACTAACGTGCGGGCTACTGACACGGCCTTGAGCCTGACGAACGTGCGGGCTACCGACACGGCGGGCTACTGACAAGGCGGGGTACTGACGGGCGGGCTTCGGGATAACTGTGATATTCTAAGGGCATTTTACTGGTCGGTGTGGCGGCAGTTTTAGGCGTCTTTCAATGGAGTTTCGCGATATTTTGACAGTAGCAACTCTGCGCAATCTTGTTGATATTGCGCTAGTTTTTGTCATTGTCTATGTCGTCATCAAGCTCCTTCGCGGGACGCGTGCCGTACCGACGGTGATTGGCCTAGTGTTTCTAGCGATACTCTATTGGGTCGCGGTCGATCAGGAACTTTTCACGCTTGAGTTCGTCCTACGCTATGCGGTCGTTTACATTGGCTTTGCGATCATCGTACTTTTCCAATCCGAGATTCGTCAGGCGTTGATGTATTTTGCGAGCCGACTCCGGCTGCCGCTCAAGAAGCAGCGCGGTCAATTCGGCGGCAGCGTTTACGACGAGATCATCCTTGCTCTGACGACGCTCGCAAGCGAGAAGACGGGCGCTCTGATCGTCATCGAACGCAACGTCGGACTGCGGAACTTTATCGATGCGGGACTGCAGCTTGACGCACGGGTCAGCTACGATCTGCTCGTCACGATATTCAACCCTTCAACTCCGCTGCATGACGGCGCCGTCGTTATTCAGCACGAGCGAATAGCCGCGGCAGCTGTTTTTCTGCCGCTGACAAAGAATCCGGAGATCTCGCGTGAACTCGGTACGCGGCACCGAGCGGCGATCGGCATAACGGAAGGTTCGGACGCGATCTCGCTTGTCGTCTCGGAAGAGACAGGTCTTATCACTTATGTCGAATCGGGCAAGATCCTTCGCAATCTAGATCCGAAACAGATGAAAAAGCTCCTTCTCGAGGCGATGGATATTCCGGTCGTCGAACCTCGCCGCGAGGGCGTAAAAGTTGCCGAAACTGAAGGTGACGCGAGCCTCGGATAAAGATGCAAAGCGATACGACAGGACAAAAGAACCATTTGCTTGCTTTTGCAAAGGACCTCTTGCGGAAAGTGTTTCTTGAGGATTGGCACTTGAAACTGCTTGCCCTCGGTATCACGCTTGCACTCTGGTTCGCCGTAACCGGATTGAGTAAACCGACGACGGCGAGATTCAGCAACGTGAGGCTCTCGATGCAGTCGTCCGACAACACTGTCACTGATTCCGAAGTAAGCACGATCGATCTTGTGCTTAGCGGCGACGCACGCAAGATCAACCAGATCGATTCGCTGTCGGCGTCGGTCGATCTTCGCGGGCTGGCGCCGGGCGAAAGGACGGTAACGCTCACGCCGACGAATGTTTTCGTCCCGCTGCCGCCCGGTGTGAAGATCGATGATATTTGGCCGAATCGCGTGCAGGTAAAGCTCGAACGCGTCGAGGAAAAAGATGTTCCCGTTAAGATCGAAACTACCGGCGATCTTGCATCGAACCTCGAAGTATATTCGCGAACCGCAACGCCGTCACGCATCACCGTTCGCGGGCCCGAAAGCGTTTTGGATCAATTGACATCGATCTCCACGGAGAAGGTCGATCTTAAGGGGCGAACCGGCGATTTTACCTTGACGCAGCCGCTCGCCGTTACCGATTCGAAGGCGACCGTTCAACGCGGCGACGTTTCGGTAACAGTTCGAATCGGCGAGCAACGCATCGAGAGACAATTCACGATCCCGACGAGCCGCGGCAAGAGCGTACGCGTAACGCTATACGGACCGGCCAGCTTGCTGCAGAAGCGCAAAGCCGATGAGTTTAAAGTTACTTTCGACGCTGACGATGCGCCGCAGGTAACTCTGCCGGCCGATATGGTCAATTCCGTCGTCATAAAGTCCACAAAGGTTCTCTAGATTCCGACCGAAACCCGCACGTTGCCGATGCCGTCTTTTATAGCCAAATTCGACCGCCTCGCGGGACTCGACGACAGCAGTCGAAATGCACGAATGCTCGGGCGGATCGCGTTCGCGTTCCTTGCGGTCATGGTCGCTGCGGCACCGCATTCGATCGCCGCGACGCAGATAGCCTGGGGCTGCGGCACGCTTGCGACATTCGCACGGTTCTTAGTAACTAAAGAAAAGCCGCGGATACGGGTTCTCGACATCGCGTTCATAGCGTATTTCGGCTGGTCGGTATTGAGCGGCGTGTTCTCTTACGAACCTCTTGTCTCGCTCGACCAACTGCGTGGAGTTGCGCTCTTCCTTGTCTTTTACTTTGCGGTCTGGAATCTGCGAAACATCAAGGCCGCGTACTTCCTCGCCATCCTGATGGTCGTATCCTGCACGGTGAATCTCGTCTGGACGCCTGTCGAAAGGTTCCTCGGCCGCGGCGTCGAAGTGCAAGGCATCGCACCTGACGGGCCGCTCGCCAAAGCTCTGCTCTACGACGGCGACACGCTCTTGCGCGCCGACGGCAAGAAGCTTCATTCACCGCAGGATCTGCTTGCCGTCCTGCAGGAAAAGGAAAGCGTCCGCGTCCTCTTTTACCGACCGGATTTTGAGTACGTCGTTACTGTCAGAAGCGCGGATCTTTTGCCTGGAACGTCGCCCGAACAACAGCTTGGATTCGCGTCTTGGGAGAAGAGCGATAATTGGCGTTCGCAAGGTTTCTACAATCATTACGTGACGTACGCCGAGATGCTGCAGCTTGTCGCCGCGCTCATATTCGGCCTGATCGTTGCGAATCTCGGCCCCCGCAGGGAAACAGAAACGCGGCGAGATTCGCACCTTTCGCGGATCGGCAATTTCTTCTCTTCAACGACGTTCCTCGCCGCGGCACTCGGCCTCGCCTGCCTCGCATTGCTCTTTACCGTAACGCGTGCATCGCAGCTCGGTTTTATGGTCGCGGCGCTCGTGATCGTCCTGTTGTCGGCAAAGAAAAAGCTGATCCTCGCGGGGCTTGTGATCGCGGTGCCGGTGATCTTCGGCGGGCTATTGTTCCTGCACGAATCGCGCGATGTCGGCTTCTTTGATTCGAAGGATGATTCGACCAAATACCGCGAAATGATGTGGCGCGACGGCTATCGAATTCTGACAGAATCACCGCGACATCTGCTCGTCGGAGTCGGGATGAATTCCGTGCAAAAGCATTGGCAGGAATGGGGAATGTTCGACAAAGGCTGGCAGCCGTTGGGGCATTTCCACTCAACGCCCGTGCAGCTTGCGGTCGAACGCGGTATTCCGACACTGATACTTTGGCTCGCGATCTTGTTTTTTTTCGCAAGGCGATTTTGGAGCGGACTAAAAGGCGCGCGGAAAGGAGACAGGCGTCGGTTCGGACTTCTTTTAGGAGCTTCGGGCGCGCTCTGCGGATTTACGACAAGCGGACTCGTGCATTGGAACCTTGGCGACGCCGAGGTTGCGATGGTCTTCTTTTTGATAATGGCCCTCGGCGTTTCCGCCGCAAGGCGATCGGACGAAGATACAGCGTACGGTCTCTAAATGATCCGGTCGAGCCAATCTTGCGGACGTATCTCCGCGTGGGGCACCAAGGCACGCGCGAACTTGTATCGCTTCTTTTCCCAACCGCCCAACGGTTCGCTTCGCAAGGTGACGAACGGGATCATGCGGGCAAGTTTCTTGTAGAGCCGAAGTTTCTCGTCGCGGTATCGGGCGGCCTCATTCTCGTCCGCAAGGTATTGCGCCCAGCCGATGGAACCGACAAAGCCGCACGCTCCAAAGTTCGGCGAAAGCAGAACGTGCTCCATCATCACCCGAAGTCCGCCATCGAATTCGTGCAGTACGTCGTGCATCGCAACGATGCCTTTATCAGACAAATGCCGTGCGAAACCTTCGAGATCGAGCCGCGTGCCCTTGTATGTGTGGTCGCCGTCGATCCACAAGAGCCGCAACGGTTTGTCCCACGTTTTTGCGAGTTCGTAGGAGAACATCTGATTCAGCTCGACTCGGTCGGCGACGCCCATCGATTCGATGTTGCGCCGAAAGTCTGTCAGAGAATCGGCGGCACCGCGAAGGTCAGGGTCGGTCTCGGACGGCGCCGTCATCGGATCGACGGCATAGACCTTTTCATCACCGATCAAGGCCGCCGACTTTGCGAGAACGACGGTCGAACGTCCCTTGAACGAACCGATCTCAAGGATCTCTCCATCTGCCCTCGGCACCGCCGCGACCAGAGCCAGAAAACGTATCTCCCGCGGCGACAGATGTCCCTCGACGGGCTCGACCTCCGACGGCAGTCGCTCAGCGAACTCTGCAAAACCATTTGGCAATTCCTTTTTTCTCATTCGTTATGAAGCTCTTTCCGAAGCTAGATACTAATACTTTTCGCGGGCACGCGCCTAGAAGGCCGCAGTTCTGTCCCGTGATATCCTAGAACACATCAAATGCGGTCCGAACTTTCGTCGCTAAAGATACGTAAAGGTCACTGTCAAACGTCAGGTCTCGGTATCATCCTAATAATCTTTATGTTGAAGAAAACTTTCTTATTATCTCTCGTCGTTGTTCTTTCGCTTGTTCTGGGCGCGCCGCCGATGTCGTTGGCAGCACAGACCGCAGGTGCGCAGCAGTCGGCTTCGGCGAATTACGACGCCGCTCTTGCCAAGATCGAGAAGGCCATTAACGAACGGCGTGAAGCATTGGGCATTCCCGGTGCGGCCCTCGCGATCGTAAAGGACGGCAAGGTAATCTACGCAAAAGGCCTCGGCTATAAGGACTTCGAGAAGAAGATTCCAGTTACGGCCGATACGCAGTTCGCGATCGGCTCGGCGACGAAGGCATTCACGGCACTTTCGGTATTGATCGCCCAAGATCAGGGCAAGCTCTCGCTCGACGATTCGCCAAAGAAATATCTTCCTTATTTTAAGATCAACGATCCCGAGACGGACAAGAAGATCGTTGTTCGCGACCTGCTCGATCATTCATCGGGCTTGACACGCACCGACCTCGCAATGCTCACCGGGCAGCTAACGCGAAAGGAATTGATCGAGGTCGCGGGCGAAGCAGTTCCGACGGCGAAGCTGCACGAGAAGTTTCAATACCAGAACATTATGTACGCCGCCGCGGGTGAGATCGCCGCAACGGTCGAGAAAAGCACTTGGAACAAGGTGATCGCGTCCGAGATCTTCAAGCCGTTAGGTATGACGAACAGCACGACGACGATCCCCGCGATGACGAAGGCAAAGGACTATTCGTTCGGTTATGAATATAACTTCGATACGAAAGCTACAAAACGGCTTCCGTTCCGCGACATCGGTGGACCGGCGCCGGCAGGAGCGATCAATTCGAGCGTAAATGACATGGCAAGATGGCTCGAGTTCGTTGCAGGCGGCGGCGAGGTCAAAGGCAAGCGCATCGTGTCCGAAAAGGGCTTTGAAGAATGGACGAAACCGCAGATGAAGATCGCGGGAAAGATGTCGTACGGCCTCGGCTGGTTCATTGAAGATTGGCACGGGCTGAAGGTGGTGCAGCATGGCGGCAATATCGACGGATTCAATGCAATGGTCGCCGTGATTCCGGAGAAGAAACTTGGCTTTGTCCTGCTAACAAATGTTTCGGGTTCGCCACTCACCGACGAAGCAAAAAATATTATCTGGTCTGACCTTTTGCCGGAGGCGGTCGCGCAAAAGCCTGCCGAACCGGGAAGAGAACCCGCGCAAGCTTTTCCGAAAGTGAGCGCCGACGCCCTAGTCGGAACTTGGGCGACGGCAACGGGCACGCTTCGTACCGAGATCCGAAAGGACGGCGACAAGGTAACGCTGAACGTGCCGGGGCAGCAGCCGTATCCTCTTATCGCAAAGCCGGACAACAGCTTTTCGCTTTCGCCGCTGCCCGATAGTTTTTCGATCAGCGCAAAGGTCGATGCATCCGGCAAAGTAACGGCGATCTCTCTTGTTCAGCCGCAAGGTACGGTTGAGCTTCTTCCCGCGGCACCCACCGAAAAGCCCGCGATCACGGCCGAGGAACTTCACAAAAAGGTCATCGCAGCTCTCGGCGGGGAAGAGAACCTGCGCGGTCTCAAGTCCCGCGTGATTGATTGCGACGTTGATTTTGTAAATCAGGGCGTAACAGGAACAACACGCAGCTACACCGAAGCGCCGAATTTGTCGGCAACCGCAACAACGCTGTCCGCGCTCGGCAAGACGCTCGGCAAGGCGTACGAATTCTTCGACGGAACGAACGGCGGCGAGGCATCGACCTTTGCTCCGGCCGAGGATTGGGCCGGCTTAAAGCTCGACAATTCGCGGCTTGCGGCCGATTTCTACGGGATGCTTAATTGGGATAAGAATTTCTCGTCGATCGATATTGGATCGGTCGTAAAGGTTGACGGCAAAGATACTTACGCGGTCAAGTTTACGCCGAAGAATGGTACTGAATATACAGTGTATTTTTCGACAGAAACCTTTCTGCCCGTAAAGCAGAACGCAATGAGCGTCTCGAGCACAAGCAAGCAGCGGCTGCCGTTCACGGAAGAATATTCCGATTATAGAAAGATCGACGGCGTGATGGTGCCGTTCGTTATCACGACAAATTCACTCGCGATGGGCAAGATCGTCGTAACCGTCAAGGACATCAAGCAGAACGTGCGGATCGACGCCTCAGTCTTTACGCATCACGACGTCACGCTCGATAAAGCGAGATCACTGAAGGCCGGCAACGCCCATTAGGTCGGGCTTGTAGGTCGATTCTGCGTGGTCGAATATATCGTCGAGTTCCCGTTCGACGGAACCGTGGCCGGGCGGGATCGCCTTTATGGCAGGTTCGAAATTCTGAAAGTCGTATAGCTCGGGGTCGAGCAGGTGCGAGGCCGTTACCTGCGACAACGCGGTCATCATCGTCGAGCGAATGAACGGCGTCTCCTTTGCAAGCTCGCTCACGAGGCGTTTTACGCGTGCACGCTTCATATTCGGCTGCGAGCCGCAAAGATTGCACGGGATGATCGGGAATTTTTGCTCCTCGGCGTACTCAACGATCTCCTTTTCGTGGACGTATGCAAGCGGTCGTATGATCGTATTTCGCCCGTCGTCAGAACGCAGAATCGGCGGCATCGCCTTTAACTGTCCGACGTAGAAAAGATTCATCAGGAAGGTCGCGATGATGTCGTCGGCGTGGTGGCCGAGGGCGATCTTCGTGCATTTCTCCTCGACGGCCGTCGTATAGAGAAT
This sequence comes from Pyrinomonadaceae bacterium, assembly GCA_035432765.1. Taxonomy (GTDB): domain Bacteria; phylum Acidobacteriota; class Blastocatellia; order Pyrinomonadales; family Pyrinomonadaceae; genus OLB17. The sequence continues at coordinate 6,659 of DAORTR010000061.1, read as the reverse complement.
TCCGCGTCGGAGCCGCGAGCAAAGCGAACAGTAGGTTTTCCCTTCCGGGATGTGAGCGGTAACGATCGAATAGGTATCTTCTTCGACGATGCGGTAGTCAACGCCGAGGTCGTTTAGATACTCAGGAAGAACGTGTTCAGGAAAATCCGGCTGCTTTTGGTCTAGATTCACGGCCAGAATGTCGAAATTCACCGGCGCACGTCGTCGTACATCGAGCAGAAGATCGAGCAACGTGTAGCTGTCCTTGCCGCCCGAAAGGCAGACCATGACCTTGTCGCCGTCCTCGATCATCGAGAAATCGGCGATAGCCTTGCCCATCTTTTTCAAAAGCTTGGTTTTTGCTGGAGTCTCTGCTTTCAAATTTACTGCCCTCTTGTCTGCCAAAACCTGCGCCCCGGCGGAAACTTTATATGTTCCCACGATAAGTTAGATTGTTCAACCCGTCGAGCCATAAGAACCGGGACTTCCCCGGAGTCATAGACACGTGCTTAGATTTTGCTATTATTACCAAAAGGATATTCCGATTTCTCGATAGACCTGACAAGCTTTGAAGGAGTAGAGCGTTGATGACCGAACAGGACTGCAAACAACCAACGGTTGCAAGTTTCGACGGTTCAGCCGAGCAATCTAACTTTGTTCGCGTAGGGACGGTTGTATCATCACAACAAACGATTATCAACTCCGCTGGATTTACATTTGTTGATCTCTTCGCTGGAATTGGTGGTTTCAGGATCCCACTTGAACTCTATGGAGGGCGTTGTGTCTTTTCTTCAGAAATTGACCGAAATTCTCAGCGAACTTATGAGGCGTGGTTTGGAGAAACACCTCACGGCGACATAACAAAGATACCGCCTCATAAGATTCCGGACCATGATTTTCTTGCTGCCGGATTCCCTTGTCAACCCTTTAGTGTTGCCGGCGTCTCAAAGAAGAATAGCCTCGGGCAGGCACATGGTTTCGAATGTAAGGCTCAGGGGACCTTATTTTTCACATTAGCCTCCATCCTTGCGGTAAAACGACCTCAAATGGTATTGCTTGAGAACGTCAAGAATCTTCAATCCCACGATAAAGGCCGAACGTTTCAGATAATTCGGGAAACACTTGATAAGGAACTCGGATATCGAATTTTTTTTCAGATCATTGACGCTGCGGGCTACGTTCCGCAACATCGGGAAAGAATCTACATAGCGTGTTTTGACAAAGAGGTTTTTGGCGAGGATCCGCCGTTTAGGTTTCCGGATCCACCCACTGAGCCGCGACCAATTTTGCGGGAGATCCTAGATGCCGGGGTTGACTCAAAGTATACTCTTAGCGACCATCTTTGGAACTACCTACAGGAATACGCAACTAAGCATCGAGCCAAAGGTAACGGCTTCGGCTTTGGAATGGCTGATCTTACGGGTACTACACGAACTCTGAGCGCTAGGTACCATAAGGACGGATCGGAAATCCTGATTCCACAGCGAGGCAAGAATCCTAGGAGGTTAACGCCGGTAGAGTGTCGTCGCTTGATGGGTTTTCCAGATGATAAGGAAATTGTAGTTTCTGACACTCAGGCTTATCGACAATTTGGAAATGCGGTAGTACCAAAGGTCGTTGCTCCCGTAGTGGAACAGATGCTCGCGGTCAAGCGATGGCACTTGGGTATCAACTATCTCTCTAGCAATCGGCCCTACACCATGAAAACGAACAAGTTGCGCGTCAGTCAATTACCATAATGCCTTCATCTATCTGCGACCAAGCGATCCAAACTGCAGAGAAGCATGGGAACGCTCTCCTAAAGGTAATATCGCCGAATGATACGGGACTTACGGGAGGTCATCAATTCGGTTTCTACTTGCCCAAGACCGTATACCAGATGTTCACTCCACATCCACCGAAGAAGGGAATTACAAGCAAGCACGACATCTCTATTCGCTGGCAGGATGATCTCGAAACTAACTCGGTAATTACTTGGTACGGAGCTAAAACTAGGGCTGAGTATCGCCTTACGAGGTTCGGCCGGCACTTTCCTTACCTTTCGCCTGACTTGGTTGGCGACCTTCTCGTATTGATTCGCGTTGGCGAATCAGATTTTCGTGCCTACATTCTTGGACTTGAGGAAGATATATCCGAAATTCAGGCTGTTCTCGGCGTTGAGGTTGCCGATCGTTGGGCCATATTTGCAGCAGGACTCCGTTCTGAAGAATCTGACGATGACTGTCTAAATCGGAAGTTTCGAGATTTCGTTGAGAGGCTGGATGTCTTTCCGCCAGGTGTTTTGTTTTCGGATAAAACTCGAGCGGCGCTGAACGAATGTGTTGGAGCATTTGATTCACTATCGTTTGATAGCTCCCTGCTCCACTGTATGGAGGCCGAATATAAACTTTTTCGCTTGGCTGAAAGACGCTTGTGCCAGAGTGAAATAATTGGAGGTTTTAAGGACGTCGATTCATTCTTGGCCTCAGCGTCTAGTATTTTGAACCGCCGAAAGGCCCGAGCAGGCCGATCCTTGGAGAATCACGTTGAGCAAATTCTGCTAGATGCTCGTATTCCCCACAAGATGCGCCCTCTATCGATCGACGGCAAGCCGGACATTGTTGTTCCGAGTGAAGAGGCGTATCACGACTCAAACTATCCATTGAATCGGCTCTTCATTGTTGGGGTGAAAACTACCTGCAAGGATCGATGGCGACAAGTCTTGAATGAGGGTCGGCGAGTTGAAGAAAAACATCTCCTTACGATTCAGCCGAGCATATCGACAAACCAACTTAACGAGATGAATAAGGCTGGTGTGCGTCTTATTGTACCTGAAAAGTTGCACGGCAATTATCCTTCACAAGGCAGGATGAAACTCCTTACGGTAAGTGCCTTTGTTGATGGTATAAAGACAGCCTTGCGAGAGAAAAGTTGATAAGATTCGGTTAACAGCATCTACACCGAGCACACGGCGCAAATAATACGAGCCTAGGTCATCCGTTTGGACAACTTGTTCAACCTGCCAAAAATGTGTGGACATCGTTGAACGAAGGTTTTATTATTATAGACTAACGAAATTTGAGGCTCGAAATGGGCTTGAGATCGGCTGTTTTTGCTTTTGTTTCCCCGTAAAACGGCGCTTACTTGGTCGAAGCGGTTTATGGACTTTTATCTTTTGTCCGTAAAAGACGGCTTCGTGCTTTATTACAGACAAAATTCCACGAGAGGTACAATGTAATGATCAGAATGGGTCGAAATTCGAAACCCGAAACCGGCGGTTCTTACGGCGAAAGCACTTCAGTTGAGCCGGAGGCACCATACCGCTATCAGACAGAATCTCCACAGATCGGAATTCGCGGCGGGGCGATCTCCGACAGCGATGCAATGGCAAGAGATATAAAGGAAGGACGCCTTAGCGGTTTCGTCGGGCACGGCACGACGCTCACCGGGGAAACTGAGTTCCAGGCGATGCTCCGCGTTGACGGACACCTTATCGGAACGGTCTCGTCCGAGGCCGGAACGCTCATCGTCGGCACGAACGGCGTCGTCGATGCGAATGTCTCGGTCGCGGCCGCGATGGTGAACGGCATCGTCAATGGCGACATCATCGCGAGCGAGAAACTGCAGCTCGGCCGGACGGCGCAGGTCATCGGAAACATTCAGGCTCCGCGTCTTGTCGTCGAGGAAGGCGCCGTCATCGAGGGCAAATGCAGTATGGTTCGCGCCCGACAGGACAGCGAGAAGGTCGTCGAAAAAGAGATCGTTGAGTACTCAACGCAAAGTAGTTATGACGAACCCGCGGTAACTGACGAAGAGCGTCTTTCTGCGGCCCTTTTTGACGAGGCCGAAGAGGAAGAGGAAGCCGCCGAGGCCGCCGGCATTTGATCTGCCGATCTTTGAAGATCAAGAAATTTCCATTATGCTTTTTCGGCGGACGTACCTGTCCGCCTTTTTTACTACGGCTTATTTTGAGGAGAGGAGAACGGAATGCTTAGCGAATTCAAACAATTTATTGCACGCGGAAACGTTATCGATCTTGCGATCGCGGTCATCATCGGCGCCGCATTCGGAGCCATCGTAAAGACCTTTACCGACGGCATCGTTATGCCTGTCGTGGGCTTGCTGACCGGCGGCATCGATTTTAAGAGCAAGGTCTTCAATCTCGGCGCGATGCCTGTCGATACTCCCGAGCAGATCGCGGCGGCGACCGCAGCAAAACAGCCCTTGATCCTTTACGGGCAGCTGATCAACGATATTATCGTTTTCCTGATCGTCGCATTCGTGATGTTCCTGCTCGCAAAGTACGTCGTTAAACTCGTCAAAGGCCTCGAGGCCGAACCGGCACCGCCGACCGCAGAGGAAACCTTGCTCGGCGAGATCCGCGACATCCTGAAAGCGAAGAATTAGTTGCTCCAGTCGTTAATCTCTTGAACGGAAGTTTCGGGACGAAAGACGCTGTTCGGCGTGATAACGATATCGAGCGGCACGTCCGCTTCGTGAGTTTCGATCGGCGTGCCGAGCTGCGGCCAATGGCAAATGCCGACCTTCAGGCAGTCGAGACGCGTCTCTCTGAGGAACCTGTCGTAAAAGCCCTTTCCGTACCCGATGCGATGGCCGAAACGGTCGAATCCGAGCATCGGCACGAGCACGACGTCTATCTCGGAAGGCGGGACCATTTCGCCCGACGCAGGTTCGCGAATGCCCCAGCGTCCTTCGACAAGCTGCGTGTGTGCGTCGAAAACTACGTTCTGCATACGGCCTGTCTCGTGGTCGATACGCGGCGCGAACGTCGCCATATGCGGCCGGTCGCGCCAGATGCGCATATAGATCATCGACGTGTCGAGTTCGTTGAACTTCGCGATGCGTATGAATGTGTGCAGACGGCTGATCGATGCTAGGTCGATCTCCGCGAAGAAGCGTTCTGCGATCTTGCGGCTCATCTCGACGACCTCGCCCGCACTAAGGTCTCGACGGCGAGCGAGCAGGCTGTTTCGGAGATCGTTCTTTGTCATTGCGTGCCGCTGCTTCTCTCGATCCAGCCGCCGCCGAGCACCTCTTCGGCAGTTTCCACGTCGTAGAAGATAGCAGCTTGGCCGGGCGTAACGGCGCGTTGCGGTTCGTCGAACGCGATGCGGGCTCTGTCATCTGCAAGCGGAAAGATCGTCGCGGCGGCAGGTTCGTGCCGATAACGCACTTTCACGCGTGCACGCACTTCGCTCGCAGGCTCTTGCGACGACGTCCAATTCACGCCGCGGACGGTGAATTCCTCACACGCGAGATCTTCTTCGTCGCCGACGATCACGCGATTCTTCGCGCGCTCGATCTGCGTGACGTAGAGCGGTTTTTCGCTCGAGATACCCAAGCCTCGCCGCTGCCCGACCGTGTATCGGTGAATTCCCGTGTGCTGCCCTAAGACCTGGCCGGAAGCATCGACGATCTCGCCGCCTGCCGGAAGTTCGTTCTCGCGGCCTTCGTGGGTCAAGTATCGGTCGATAAACTCGGAATATTTGCCGTCGGGCACGAAGCAGATCTCCTGAGACTCTGCTTTTTCTGCGGTGTAAAGCTCCGAAGACCGCGCAACATCGCGAGCCTCGGTCTTGTCCATCTCGCCGAGCGGAAAGAGCGCACGTGAGAGTTGCTCCTGCGTCAATTCCCACAAGAAATAGCTCTGATCCTTGTTCCGGTCGCGGCCGCGAAGCAGTTTGTATCGGCCCACTTTTTCGTCGTACTCAACGCGTGCGTAATGCCCTGTCGCGACCTTTTCGCAGCCGACCGACAACGCCATCCGATCAAGCGATGCGAACTTCAGACGTGAATTGCACGCAACGCACGGTATCGGCGTTTCGCCCGAAAGATATGACGCGACAAAAGGCTCGACGACATCTCGATCGAAATCTTTCTCTAAATTAAGTACGTAGAACGGGAAACCGAGCTTCTCCGCAACGCGGCGGGCATCGTAAACATCATCAAGCGAGCAGCAGCGCGAGGGCAGCGGATCGCCATTCTCGTCTGTGTTGATCAGACGCCGCTGATCCCACAGCTGCATCGTGAAGCCGACAAGCTCGTGCCCCTGCTCCTTTAATATCGCCGCCGCCGCCGAACTATCGACACCGCCGCTCATTGCCACCGCGATCTTCATAACACTCTTCGCACCATCCGCGAAACTTCTTATTATATGCCTCCGACAAGGTATTTAGTAGTTAAAGTCGAAGATAAAGAACTATCGGTCCGGGAATGAAGTACGTTTGCGACGAGACAACGGACTTCGGAAAAAACCGCTTTTTTGATTTCCATTTTCCATGCCGAATGCTATAGTCTCTTCTGCTATGAAGCTCTCTGTCCGCTAAACCAACCTCCCGTACAACTCCGGCGAAAGGCACTTGGCGCGCGTTTCAAACGACGGACGCGTGTGTCGGAACGCTTTATCTTACGGCTTTGCCGCGAAGGTCTTCGGATGCTTTTGCATTTCGTTAAAAGGCGACGCGGCGGCTCGCGAATCGAACGAATTTTACATTTTATGTCAACGAACGATAACGACACAGAGGTGTCTAAAGAATCAATATTTTCGATCCTGAAGGAGTCGATCGCGGGCTCGAACCGCGACTTCACAACGGCGCCTTTGGGGACTGCGATCTTCCTTTTGGCCGTGCCGATGATCGTCGAGATGTTCGCCGAGAGCTTGTTCGCGATCGTCGATATCT
>DAORTR010000060.1:0-14338 GCA_035432765.1 Pyrinomonadaceae bacterium | reverse complement strand
CTCTCTTTATTCTCTGCCACAATCCCATCTTCGATGTGCTCCTCAAATGTAGCCAAGGACTTGTTCCTTTGGCGAAATGCCTTACGTTAAACGCGGCGGTAAAGTTGCAAATACAACGGTAAAGTATAACAGGAAATGCCGTAACAGTGAGAACCACTGAATACACTCGAAAGGAAAAAATGCGCCAATGGCGAACCGGATCGGCGGCCGATACACGCCGGCGACGGTGATCGCTGCAAGCAAAGATTAATTCTTCGTTCATACTATTGAAATCAGCTTTTCGCGCATCGAAGTCGGAAAGCAGACATTATTTGGAGCTATAAAGCGTTATGCTGCAATATTTAAGAACGTAAGTTGAGAATTCCATGAAGAAAACTATCTCGTATCTCCTTCTATTTTCGATCTATCTCGGCATCTTTTCACCTGTCGGCAATGCGATAAGAGCACAATCAACCGCGACAACGACGGCGGCGCAAGAAACGCCGGAGACAGGCCTGAGCTTTCGCTTGAGCGAAGGCGAGGAAACAACGGAAACACCCGAGACGCCGCTTCCGGCCAACGCAGACCCGCTTTCCGCCGATGAGACGAAAGGCCTGATCGGGCGGCTCCCGAAGATCGGCGTCGAGGATGGCGACCAGCAAGACGCGGCGCTTAGGGCCGGCTCGCTGCCCGCGCCGAAAAAGGGCGAAAAGATCCCGGTTCCTTTCCCCGGTAAAGGTGATGCGGATCGTCCGCAGATCGATACTTCGAAAGGCTTGGCTGTCGTTCGATATGCTCCGCAGGGCAAGGTCGAGTTGGCGCCGGATATGAGCCTGACCTTTTCGGAACCGATGATCGCTGTTAGCTCGCAGGAAGAGGCGTCGCGTTTTGTGCCGGTCGAACTCACGCCGCAGATCGATGGCCAATGGCATTGGCTCGGGACGCGAACCCTGAGGTTCGAGCCTGCAAAACGGCTTCCGATGGCGACGGAATTCAAAGCGCGTGTGCCTGCCGGAACTAAGTCTGTGGCGGGTAACACTCTCAAAAAGGACGTTGTGTGGACGTTCGCAACGCCGGCTCCGAACATAAAAGCACAAATCCCTTATCAGTATTCCGATCCGCAGCGTCGGGATCAGCTAATTTACATCGCGTTCGATCAGGCGATCGACGCCGAGGCGGTTCTCTCGAAGATCTCGGTCAACGGTGCGGGCCGCACATTGAAAACGCGTATGGCAACTGCCGAAGAGATAGCTGCCGACCCGTCAATCGCAGCTGCCTCGAAACAGGAACAGCCCGGAAGATGGCTGGCGTTTCGCGCGGTCAACGCCGACGGCGGGACTGATGCTCTTCCCGGTGATTCGTCGATAAGCGTAGTTGTACATTCGGGTACTCCGTCAGCTGAAGGGCCGCTAAAAACAGAAAAAGATCAGTCGTTCTATTTTCGAACTTACGGGGCGATGAAGCTAACGCAACATCTCTGCAACTGGAGTTCGCCTGACAATTGCTATCCGAACGCGACGTTCCACTTACAGTTTTCAAACCCGATCGACCTTGAAAAATTTGAAAAGTCGATGGTCCGCATCGAGCCGGCCCTCGCGAACGCGAATATTTATGCGTCGGGATCCGCTATATACATCGAAGGTTGGAAAACGCCGAATACGACATACCGCGTAACGATCGACGGCTCGCTGCCCGATCGGTTCGGCCAAACGCTCGGGACCGATGCGACCGCTGAATTCAAGGTAAAGGTTCCGCCGCCTTCGCTGATGGCGTCGAGCAAAATGATGCAGGTTCTCGACCCTTTCGGGCCGCGGGAATATTCCGTCTATTCGATCAACATCAAGACGCTAAGCGTGAAATTGTACGCCGTTCAGCCTGAAGATTGGCCGGCGTACACGAAGTTTCTGCGCAACCAGAACGCATCTTCCGGCGAATACGCGGCGATGCCCGGCGAACTCGTTTCGAGCGAATTGGTCACCGTAAAAGGCGATTCCGCCGCTAAGATGGTCGAGACACGCATCGGGCTCGACAAGGTTTTGAAAGGCGGTTTCGGAAGCGTCATTGTCGAGGTCGAGGACACGGATCATTCGAACAGTTCTTATCAGCGTCGGCGAAAGGTCGTATGGATCCAATCGACGAATATCGGGCTCGACGCCTTTATCGATAACAACGAACTTGTCGGATTCGCGACCGATCTCAAGACGGGCAAAGCTCTCGCGGGCGTGAATTTCCATATCGCGCCGAACGGCCGGGCTGATGCAAAGTCGGCAGTGGTCGAGAGCGGCTGGTTCGGCAACGCGTGGGCTTGGATATCGAGTTGGGGTGTGAGCGATCGGCAGACCGCGTCGGGAACTGACGAGAACGGCGATGCTCTCTCGATAACTTCCGTTCCAGAGGCAGAAACTCAAGAGTCTTCCGCGACTGGGATCGCACGTCTCCAACTTCCCGAGAGGCAGTCCGAGACCGAGAATCTGCTCATCGCGCGGCGTGGTAAGGACACGGCATTCGTGCCGCAAAATGCAGACTATTTCTGGCAGGAAAAGGGAAATTGGGTCGAGCAGCACCCGGGCAAGAACGTTTCATGGTTCGTTCTCGACGACCGACATCTTTACAAGCCGAAAGAGGAAATATCGGCGAAAGGCTACGTTCGCTATATCGACGCGAGCGAGCTTGGCGATGTCGAGAAAGCTGCGGAGATCACGGCGCGGGCAAAGAAAGTCAGCTACGTGATCGAGGATTCGCGGGGAGCGGAGATCGGAAAAGGCACGGCCGATGTGAACGCGTTCGGTGCTTTCGATCTGAAAGCGAAGTTGCCCGACAACGCGAATCTTGGTTACGCGCGGATCGAGTTCAAGCTGCTCGATGAAGACGGTGACGACTTTGCCTCGTATTCGCATAGCTTCCAAATACAGGAATTTCGTCGCCCGGAATACGAAGTAACGGCGAAGATGGAGACCGAAGCTCCGTATATGATCCAGGGTTCGGCGAAGGTGAGCGTCAACGCGAAATATTTCTCGGGCGGCGGCCTTTCAAAGGCACCGGTGAAATGGACCGTTAACGCGACTCCTACAAATTTCACGCCGCCGAATCGCGACGATTTCACTTTCGGCGTATGGACGCCGTGGTGGAGAAGTTTCTACGACCGAGATGGCAATACTCAGACGAAAACGTTCGAGGGCGTGACAGACAAGGATGGCCGGCACTTGCTCAAAGTTGATTTCGACGCGGCGAATCCGCCGAGGCCCTACAACGTTTCAGCGTCTGGTGCGGTTACGGACGTGAATCGCCAGACTTGGGCGGGCAAGACGAGTTTCATCGTCCATCCGTCGGCGCTTTATGTCGGTATCCGCAGCCCGAGAACCTTTGTTCAAAAGGGCGAGACGATCAAGATCGAGTCGATCGTTACCGACATCGAGGGCAAAATTCAGACGGGCAGGCGAGTGGACGTCAAGGCTGAGCGACTCGTTTGGACGAACGAAAAAGGGAATTGGATCGAGAAGGCCGTCGATCCGCAAACATGCACGGCGTCGAGCGCCGACAAGGCGCAGACGTGCAATTTTGTCGCGAACGAAGGCGGCAGATACAAGATCACGGCCCGCGTCGTTGACGATCGTGAGCGGCCGAACGAAAGTGAATTGACGATCTGGGTTCCGGGCGGCGAGCGTCCGACGGACCGCGATCTCAAACAGCAGCGCGTCGATATCATTCCGTCGCAAAAGGACTACAAACCCGGCGACACGGCGGAGCTGCTCGTTCTCTCGCCTTTCACACCTGCCGAAGGCGTGCTGACATTGCGGCGGAACGGAATCGTCTCGACGCAGCATTTTAAGAGCGAGGGAAATTCCGTAACGCTGAAGATCCCGATCCTCGAAGCGTATTTGCCGAATATCACGGCGCAGGTCGATCTCGTCGGCGTCAGCGAACGCGATCCGGGCGAGGTCAAGAAGAATCTTCCGCCGCAGCCTGCTTATGCTTCGGGCAGTATCGATCTGAAGATCTCGACGGAAGCGCGAAGGCTATCCGTGACGGCAGATCCTACGGACACGACGCTCGTTCCGGGCGGCGAAACCAAGCTGAATGTTGCGGTAAAGGACTTTACAGGCAAACCGGCGGCAAATACCGAGATTGCAGTAGTTGTTGTTGACGAGAGTGTGCTTTATCTTGCGGGATACACGCCGCCCGATCCGCTCGCGAGTTTCTACGGGGAGCGAGGCCCCGGCGTTCGCGATCTTCATTCGCGAGACAGCATCGAGATCGCGGACCCGAAACTCGTTGCGTCCACGTTGGGCGTTATGGCAAGCGACAATGTGACGGTCGACTCGTCCGAAAGCAAACTGCAAACCAATGTGACGGCGAGAATGGTCGGAGAGGGCATTGCGCTTCCGAAAGGCACGACGTTCACAAGCCTGCTTAAGGCAGCACCGGGTGTCAGGCCGGAGGCTCTCTCGGGTGGCTTTCAGGCTGATGGGGCTTCCGCACCGAAGGACAACTCGGCGATCTCGCTTCGACAGAATTTTGCTGCACTAGCAGTATTTATGCCGAGCGTGAAGACGGATTCGAGCGGTAAGGCGGTCGTCGATGTGAAACTGCCGGATAATCTGACACGATACCGAATCATCGCGATCGCCGCGGACGACGGGAAGCGTTTCGGCAAGGGTGAATCGGCTATAACGGCCAGAAAACCGCTGATGGTGCGGCCGAGCGCTCCTCGATTCTTGAATTACGGCGATAGGGCCGAAATTCCGGTCGTTATCCAAAATCAATCCGACAAAGATCTGACGGTCGATCTCGCAATGCGTGCTTCGAACGTAAAATTGCTCGACGGAGCGGATTCTGCGGCAGGAAAGCAGGTCGTCGTACGTGCAAATGACCGTGCGGAAGTGCGGTTCGCGGTCGAGACGGAAAAGCCGGGAACAGCGAGGTTCCAATTCGCTGCCGCCTCAGGAAATTATACCGACGCGGCCGAAATATCTTTGCCGGTCTGGACGCCCGCGACGAGCGAGGCTTTTGCGACTTACGGCACGGTCGATCAGAACACCGCGATATTTCAGCCCGTGAAGGCGCCGGCGAATATTATCCCGACTTTTGGCGGGCTTGAGGTGACGACAAGTTCGACGCAGCTGCAAGAACTGACTGACGCGTACATCTATCTCGCGAACTATCCGTTCGCGTGCTCGGAACAACTTTCGTCGAGGATGATCTCGACGGCGGCGCTTCGCGATGTTCTGACGGCTTTCAAGGCAAAGGATATGCCGAAGCCTGACGAGATCGAACGCGAATTCAAGGCCGATATGAAAGCGCTTGCTTCACGCCAGCGTTACGACGGAAGTTTCGGACTCTGGACCGCGTCCGAGGACCGATATCCGTATCCGTTCCTGACAGTTCACGTCATTCACGCGATGGCTCTCGCGAAGGAAAAGGGTTACGACGTTCCCGAAGAATCGATCGACCGCGCGAAGCCGTATCTTAAGGACATTGAGCGGTATATGCAGAATGAATGGTATTCGCCGAAGCTGCGTTGGACCATCTCCGCATACGCACTTTATGTCCGGGCGAAGATCGGCGAGCGCGACGTCGCAAAGGCAAAGAAACTTCTTGCCGAGGCGACCGTCGAACAGATGCCGTATGAAGGTCTCGGCTGGCTGCTCTCCGCATTCGGAAATGATGCTGAGTTCGCCCAAGAGAAGGCGGCGATACTCACGTTCCTGAACAACCACGTTACGGAGACGGCATCGACGGCGAATTTCGTGACGGACTACGGCGACGGCGCGTGGCTGATAATGTACTCGAACCGGCGTGCTGACGGCGTGCTTCTCGAAGCGATGATAAAGACGGATCCGCAGAACGACATCATTCCGAAACTCGTTCGCGGCCTGCTCGATCATCGCGTTAAAGGAGCCTGGTCGAATACGCAGGAGAATGTCTTCATCCTGCTCGCGCTCGACAGGTACTTTGAGGCGTTCGAGAAGGTTACACCTGATTTCGTGACAAAGATGTGGCTCGGCGATACGTATGCGGGCGAGCAAGCATTCAAGGGACGCTCAGTCGATTCGAAGGTCTTGAATATCCCGATGTCGTATCTCGAAAAACAAGGCGGTTCGGCCGACCTCATCATCGACAAAAAGGGTCCGGGAAGGCTCTATTACCGCATCGGGATGAAGTATGCGCCGAGCAATTTGAAGCTCGATCCGGCGGCCTACGGATTCACCGTTCTGCGGTCGTACGAACCCGTCGATAAACCCGACGATGTGAAGCAGAACACGGACGGTTCGTGGACGTTCAAGACCGGTGCGAGGGTGCGCGTGCGTTTGACGATGATCGCAGAATCGCGTCGATATCACGTTGCGCTTGTCGATCCGCTGCCCGCGGGACTCGAGGTGCTGAATCCCGAACTTGCGGCGACCGAAACGGTTCCCGACGATGAAGAACGCCGGCCTGTCATCGGCGTCGGATCGCTTAGCTATGGAAGCTGGTGGTGGTGGTATCGGGCGAATTGGTTCGAGCATCAGAATTTCCGTGATGAGCGAGCCGAGGCCTTCACGTCGCTTTTGTGGGAAGGCGTGTACAATTACTCATACGTAACACGGGCGACGACGCCCGGGAAGTTCGTGGTGCCCCCGGCAAAGGCCGAGGAGATGTATCATCCCGAAACCTTTGGCCGCACGGGCACGGATTCTGTTACGATCGAGTAACTATGCCGGCTAAGTTTTTCGTCCTTTTCGCAATATCGGTTCTTGCCGCCGCGTGTTCGACGGCAGGGACCGATACCGCCAACAAACCCGCGCCGCCAAACTCGAATGTGTCGGCGGTCGATGCATTATCCAACAACTCGCAAAAGGCCGCTGCCGACGCGAATGCCGCACATTCCGCCGCGCTTGCCGCCGGAGAACCGACGCTCGCCGAGTGTTATCGGTCGAAGGTCGCGGGCAAGGTGCTGGTTCGCGAGCAGACGTTCGTTTTCGATCACAAGCCGTATGAAAAATCATGTTTCGTGACGTTCGCGAACCCCGACGAGATGGTCGATAAAACGGATGTTCCGCGAGGTTCGACATTTCATATTTTCACGAACGGCGAGAATATGTTCGAGTTCCCGGATGCCTTCAACGGTCAGACCGCGTGCTGGGTCGAGGCGCTTTCTTTCGACGATCTGAACAAGGACGGGCAGACCGACGTGATAATGTCCGGCCGCTGTCTGGGCGCGAAAGATTCGTATCCGACGAACGCGATATTCGTGAATGTCGGCAAAGGGTTTTCGACCAATGAAGAGGCGAATGCCGAGCTCGACGATCTTGAAAACATTCAGCAAATTCGCACATTCGTCGGCAAGAACCTAAAAAGATTCTTTTGAGAATTGCCGAAGCCGGCCCCGAACCCAGAAGCCCGACCCTTAAGAATGACGTAACATCCAACGTATCCCGCGAGCGGGCTTCGGCAATGGGCTGAGTGTTACGCCATTGCTGACCCGCGGGCTTCGGCACTTTTGTCCGTTTTGTCCGTTTTGTCCGTTTTGTCCGTTTTGTCCGTTTTGTGAAAAACGTGTCATTTTGTGAAAAACGTGTCGTTTTGTGAAAACTGTCCTTCAAATCGAGCAGGCGAGTTCGTTATCATCGAAAGAGTCGGGATTTGCCCGACAGTAGGGAAGAGCGAATTGTGAAAGTTTACGAAAAGACGATCGAGATCTTGAGGCTTGAGGCGGCGGCCATTGAAAATGTGGCCGCGAAGATCGGACGTGCCGCTGTTGAAATGGCGGTGGAATTGCTACTGAACTGCGCGGGCAAGGCGGTCGTTACAGGCGTCGGGAAAAGCGGCGTGATCGCGCAGAAGATCGCGCAGACGATGACGAGCACCGGCACGCCTGCGATCTTTGTTCACCCATCGGACGCGATGCACGGCGGCCTCGGGATACTTGCGAACGGCGACGTCGTTCTCGCGTTGAGCAATTCGGGCGAGACCGAGGAACTTCTTGCGATGCTGCCTGCGATCGCTCGGCGGGATGTTGCCGTGATCTCGATCGTCGGCAACGCGAATTCGACCTTGGCAAAGGCCTCGGACGTAGTTCTCGAAATCTCGATCGACAAAGAAGCGTGTCCGCTCGATCTTGCGCCGACATCCTCGACGACAGCGGCGCTTGCGTTGGGCGACGCTATCGCAATGACTTTGATGGAGGCAAAGGGCTTGACCGAGTCTGATTTCGCAGTAAATCATCCGGCCGGGCGTTTGGGCCGGCGACTGACCGTGCGGGTCGCAGACATTATGCAGGAAAACCCGGCGGTTGCGCCGAGCGCGGGTTGGATGGAAGTCGTCAAAGGCATCTCGACGTACTCGCTCGGCGCGGTGAATGTAGTTGACGCGAACGGAAAACTATTGGGCGTTGTAACCGACGGCGATCTGCGCCGGACGATCGAGCGTACGGCTCCGAACGAACTTGCGACGCTTACGGCCGAGTCGATGATGACGGCCGATCCGATCACGACAAGTTCTGAGACGCTCGCTTTCGAGGCGATGCACGTTATGGAAGACCGAACCTCGCAGATCTCGGTGCTGCCGGTCGTTGACGACGGGAAGTGCGTCGGCCTTGTCCGCCTGCACGACATCGTCCGCAGCGGAATTTGAACTTCTATGGCGAACGCGAACGGTAGCGCGCCTCATCTCACGAGGCGAATCTTATGAAACGGATATTTTTCAACACAGCTTTAGCATTGATCGTTCTCGCAGGTTCGACCGCCGCTGTTTCGGCACAGCGGACCGAGATCACGCTGACGGTCAACGAGCAGTTTTTCGATGCGTTGATCGATGCGACGTTCAAGAATTTCGATCCGCCGGCATTCCCGATCGGCGGCGGTGCGGTTGCCGAGAATCGAACGTCGTTTGCCGAACTGCTGATGCCGGCCGCCTTCGGGCCGTCGGCGGGCGAAGAGACGCCGGCCTGCGGCGAGATAAAGGTCCTACGCGAGACAGGCGGCGTGAGCACGGCGGTTCGTCTCGGCAACGGCACGATACGCGTTCCGCTTGCATTTTCAGGCTCGTACTCGATGCCGTTCGTCGGATGCGTTGATTTTGCGGGATGGGCCGATTCGGTCGTGAATCTTGAGTTCGATTCGGCGAATAGAAGGCTTTTAGGGCGCGTCAAGGTCGAGAGCGTGAATATGAACGGCACGAACGGCGTCGGCGGCAGCCTGATCGCAGGGCTGATCCAGAGTTCGGTCGATAAGAAATTCAACCCGATGGAGATCCTTGCCCTCGACAAAGTCTCGTTCGGGCTCCCGATCCCGAATACCGGCAAGCTGAAGATGAACGCCGTCGGCGTCCGCACAGACATTCGCCCCGGCGTGATGAATATCCACGTCGTGTATGAATTCACGAAAGACGCCGCAGGCTGATGTCTTAGACAGCGGCGGCCTTTTTGTTAAGGATGCCGAGATATTGGACCCAAGGGCCGACGTTCTCTTCGTACTGCCGTGCCATAAATGTCGCGATCTGGTGAATGTGGTTCAGATCGTGGACGGCCCAAGTGGACAGGAGTTGCTCGAGGGTAACGCGACCGAGTTCCGGGTGAAAGCCCTCGAGGGCGAGATGCTCCGGGGTCAGTTCCCAGCTTAAAAGTTTCTCGATGCTGAGGCTTCGTGCGTGAGCGAATTCGTCAAGCAGTTCCGTGAGGCTTTTTCCGGCCGAACGTTCGAATTGAGCCATTCGATCGAATTTCTCGAAAGCGCGACCGTCGCGGGCGAGAATGATCTCCGCACGCGGGATCCAATCCGTCTCCTCGCCATTGATGAGATGGCCGAGAGTGTCATAGGGAGACCAGTCATTAAAGCCGCCTCCGAACTGGGTCCATTCGGGTGAGAGTTCTGCCAGAAAGCGTTCAAGTGTGTAGGGCGTCTGACGCAGTATCTCGACAGTTTTTGCGATCTCAAATTTCATACACTTCGCACAATATACCGAGTTTTTCAGAGAATCAAGCGCGGTTCTAAGGAAAAATTGAGAGGCAGTAATTTGGCGGGTTTGGTTGCGACAGGCGAGGGTGAAGGCCCCGTTTCTATTCGTGCATTTGTGGCAAATCTTGTAGATCAAGCAAACCGGCTAAAAGAGTTGCCACGAATGCACGAATGGTTCGATCCTTTCAAGTCGCAACGAGAATTCCCCCGATGCCGATGACGGCACTACTCTCCATCGTCGCCCTCGAACATTGACCGTTGGCTTTTATGCGAGAAGCCCTCTTTGCCTGCTTTCTTGAAGGCGACGGATTCGGACGGCATTTTCACGCCCGATCCTGCGAGGATGTCTTCGACGGTGAGGATCTGTATTCGCGGATAATCCTTGTTGAAATAGTCCGAATGGTAGAAGCCGGCGGAGACAGCTTCGGTTACCATCGGTTTTGTCGGCGGTTCGAGCGTAACATAGACGCCGATCGCGGCTTTCTCGCGTTCGATAGTGCCGACGAGGTCGCGTATGTGTGCGACGTTCACGTTTCCGCTTTTGACGGAGAGGATCACGCGTTTGGCTTTGCCCGAAGTGTCGTCGATAAAGGTCATTGTGCCGTCGATCCCTTTGTCCGAACCTTTTTTGCCTTCGCGCTTGCCTCTTTCGGCGCCCAAAGAACGTGCGCCGATGAGCGGCAAAACCCACCATTGGAAGCCGTAGCGGTCGTTTTGCGCAAGCTCTCTTGCACCGTCGATGTCTTCGGGCTGGCCGATGACCTTGTAATCGACGCCGGCAGTAAGGTCGTATGTGTCTTTGAGCCGAAATTTTTGCAAACCGACCGCCAAATGCGTAACGTCGATGCCGATCCATTGACGGTTAAGGTTCTGCGCCGCCGCGATGGTCGTTCCGCATCCGCAAAACGGGTCTAACACAATATCGCCCTCATTCGACGAAGCCTTTAAGATGCGCTCCAAAAGAGCAACGGGCTTCTGTGTTGGATAGCCGAGGCGTTCTTTAGCAGGCGCCGCAATAACCCCAACGTCATCCCACCAATCCTGCACCGGTTGGCCTTCATTCTCATCGAGATAACGGACGTAGGCGTTAATCATTGCCGTTCCATCGGGATACAATTTAATGCGGCCATCCATATAAAGCCGCTCCATATTTTCTTTGGTGTATCGCCAAGCTTGGGTTTTTCCGCCCCACTCATAAATTGGCCCGCGCCCACTAGGCGCGCTTATATTGTCGAGACGATACCGCCTTCCGTTCTCATCTACTTTGTTGTATGACTTCCTAACATACTCTTCGTTTAGGGGAGTTTTTTGTGTATTGAAGGTAATTCTTTCAGATTTTCCGTAAAAAAGGATGATGTCGTGAACTCGGCCAAACTTCTTAGAATCGTTGTGCGATGATGTCCGCTTCCAGACAATCTCATTTCTATAATTCTGCGCACCGAACACCGTATCCAACAAAATCTTCAAATAATGCGAAGCGGTCGGGTCGCAGTGTAGATAGAGCGAGCCAGTCGGTTTGAGTACGCGGTGGAGTTCTTTCAGGCGGATGGCCATCATCACGAGATATGCCATCATCTGGTTTTCGCCGATGAATGAGCGGAAACTTTCGACCATCTTTCCGACGCTGTCGCCCTCAAGCACAAGCTCGCGGTATGTTTCTTCGGCGGAGGCGTTCCAATGCCAAGTGTCTTCGAACGCGGTTATCTGCGATTCGGCCTCGGTTCCGGTCTCGCTCTTGAACAGCACGTTGTAGTTGCGGTTCGAATTAAATGGCGGGTCGAGATAGATAAGATCGACCGATCCATCCTTTATGTATTCCCGCAGTATTTTTAGATTGTCGCCGTAGTAGAGTGTGTTCATAGAGGACCTGCAGAAATTTAACACAACGCGCGAAATGTTGCGAAGATTCGCGATCCTCGATTGGCCTGCTCCGAATCTTTCAGCGACTAGGGGGCGGTACACAGAGCGTCCCGCCGAGCGGCGAAGCTTTTCCGCTCGGCGAAAAGCAGAACGCTTTCGGCAAAGTGCCGGGTAGTTTGCTAGAATCAAGCGTTTACGACAAATGACAGCTCCTCTTGTTGCGATCATTGGCCGCCCGAATGTAGGTAAATCTACTCTTTTCAACCGCTTGATAGGCTCGCGGAGAGCCATCGTCGGGGATGAACCGGGCATCACACGCGACCGAATGTTCGGCGAAGTGGAGTGGCGCGCGCACAATTTTCGCCTTGTGGACACGGGGGGCATCGTACCGGATGACGAGGCGGTGATCCCGTCGAATATCTTCAAGCAGGCTTCGTTCGCGATCTCGGAATCGGCGGCGATCATTTGGGTCGTCGATGCGCGGGCCGGCGCAACGCCCTTGGACGAGGAAATCGCGGTTCTCTTGAGGGCCACGGGAAAACCCGTCTTTATTGCCGCAAATAAGGCGGAAACCCGCCGCGTCGAGGACGAAGCGGGAGAATTTCACCGATTCGGGTTCACGGTCGTTCCGGTTTCGGCGGAGCATGGCAACGGCGTCGGCGACCTTATCGATGAGATCTTCGAGGATATCGAGGCCGCACCGGATGCGGACGAACCAAAGGAGCGCGAGATCCGGCTTGCGATCATCGGACGGCCGAATGTCGGTAAATCCTCGCTGCTTAATAAACTACTAGGCGAAGAACGCGTGATCGTTTCGCCTATCGCGGGAACGACACGCGATGCGATCGACACGCATCTTGAGTTCGAAGGCAATAAATTCCTGCTGATAGACACCGCCGGTATCAGGCGAAAAGGCAAGACGACCGAGATGGCGGAGAAGCTTTCGGTCATAATGGCGAAAAAATCACTCGAACGCGCCGACGTCGCGGTGCTTGTGATCGACGCGGTCGAAGGCGTAACGCATTTGGACGCGAACATCGCGGGCTACGCGCTCGATTCGGGATGCTCGATCATAATAGCCGTCAATAAATGGGACGCTCTCGAAGAAAAAGAGACCAACACGATCTACGAATTCGAGCGCGAACTGCGGCAGGCGATGAAGTTCCTCGATTGGGCGCCGATGGTCGCCATCTCGGCTTTGACGGGCCAGAGAGTAACGAAGATATTGCCGCTTGCGACCCAAGCTTTTGAGGCACGCGACAAGAGAATTCAAACTTCGCGCTTGAATCGATTTTTTGAGGATGCGATCACGCAGCCGAAAGGCGGGACCGCGCCCGCGCCCGTAAAAGGCGGCTTTTCGCGTTTGAAAGTGCAATTCCTGACGCAGGCGGGAATTCGTCCGCCGCTCTTCATCTTGTTCACATCGGGCGGCAAACCGGGACTGCATTTTTCGTATCTGCGATATATAGAGAACCGTATGCGCGAGGAATTCGACTTTTTTGCGACGCCTATCCGCCTCGTTGAAAGACATAAAGCAAAAGGAAAGAAGGGAGACGCTTAAGGCGGATCTTTTAGATGGATCTATTCATCCTCATTTTAAGACTGATTTTCGCAGGCGTTTTTGCGACGGCTGCGATCGCGAAAGCAAGCGATATCGAGGGAAGCCGCCGGTCGCTCAAAGGCTACGGCATTCCTGAAAGCACGACGCTTGTGTTTAGCGTTTGGCTGATCGCGGTCGAATTCATCTTGAGCGTCGGGTTTGTGTTTGTCAGTACAGCTTGGGGTGCGGCGGTCGCGTCCGTGATCTTGCTCGCGGTATTCACAGGCGTCGTCACCTATCAACTTCTGAGAGGGAATCGGCAGAATTGCCATTGTTTCGGGCAGTTGATGTCGGAACCGACGGGTTCGGGCGCGATCGTGCGAAATCTTGTGCTGCTCGCGGGCGTTGCATTTCTCGCGTATCGCGGAACTGCCGGGCAAGGCGCGGCATACTCCGAATTGTCGCGGATCGATGTCGCGATAATTCTCGAAGTTGCGATATTTGCGGCCGTCCTGCTTTGCTTTGTAACGCTCAGGCGAATGATCCTCGACGCGCAGGTCGAATTTTCGGTTGAACACGACCACGATCACGCAGAGGTCGAACGCGATGCCGGCGCGCTTACCGACACGCTGCCGATCGGGGCCGAGGCTCCGAGATTTACGCTTCGCAGCACGGACGGCAGCGAGGTCTCGCTGCAAAGCTTGATCGACGAAGATTATCCGATCCTGCTTTTCTTTGTCGGGCTTTCGTGCACGCCGTGCGCGTCGATGATCGAGGAATTTCATATTTGGCAGAATGAACTGCGGCAGGACTTCAACGTTGTTTTCTTAAGCGGCGGCGACGGTGCGGCGAATGAGGCGAAATTCGGCGACGCTGGCGAACTCATTCTGGTGCAGGAGAATCGGGAAGTTGCCGACGCGTATTTCGCACGCTGGACGCCATCGCTCGTCGTGATCGGACCGAGCGGAAAGGTCGCAAGCAATGTCGCGGCCGGTGATGCCGCGATCCGCAGTTTGGTCGAGCG
>DAORTR010000059.1:0-14380 GCA_035432765.1 Pyrinomonadaceae bacterium | reverse complement strand
CCGGACGGGAGCGGCACGCGTGATCACCAACCTTGGACGCTACCAGGAATCAAAACATCTGCACTTCCACATTTGTTCCGGTGAGAAGATCCGGCCTGATCAACCGGTTTTTGATCGCTAGACGATCCGCGAGCGCACCGACGCAAGCAATTCTTTTGCGTCAGCGTCCGATAGATTCGCAAGGTCGGCAGTACGCAGTGCGTCGAGGGCAGTTTCATTCGCGAGCGAAAAGAGAGTCGCTTGCGATGCGACCGACGAGGCTGCGGCTTTTTCAACGCCCGTTTTTGAAACATCCGAGACGACCGCAAGTTCGTATTCTTCGAGCTTTGCCAACACGCCTTTTGCTCTAAGTATGACTTCCGCCGGCAACCCCGCGAGCCTCGCGACAGCGATTCCGTATGATTTTGAAGCTTTGCCGGGAAGGAGTTTGTGAAAGAAAACGATCTGCCCGTCCTCTTCCGTCGCCGTTATCTGATAGTTCTTTGCGCCGGGAAGAAGGTCGGCGAGTTCCGTAAGTTCGTGATAATGCGTCGCAAAGAGCGTCTTTGCCGAGTGCTCGGGCGAATTGTGCAGAAATTCGGCGACTGCCCACGCGATCGACAATCCGTCGAAGGTCGATGTCCCTCGGCCTATCTCATCAAGCAGGATGAGACTCCGCGCCGTTGAATTTCTCAAGATCGTTGCCGTCTCCGTCATTTCGACCATAAATGTCGAGCGCCCGGAAGCCACGTCGTCCGATGCGCCTACGCGAGTCCAAACGCGATCGACGATCGGGAGTTTCGCAGCGGTTGCCGGAACGAACGACCCTATCTGCGCCAAGATCTGAATGATCGCGATCTGTCGAAGTATCGTTGATTTTCCGCCCATATTCGCTCCCGTCACGATCAGAAGGCGGTCAGTCGAATTGTTCAAATAGGCGTCATTCGGTACGAACGAATCCTTCGAGAAGGCCTCGACGATAGGATGCCGACCTCCGCGTATCTCAAGCTCGTCACCATCGTGAAGCGTCGGCATAACGTAGTTGCGGCGTGCGGCGGTTTCCGCGAGCGAGCAAAGTGCGTCGAGCGTTGCGATCGACCGTGCCGTAACTTGCAGGCGACGGCTCTCGGCCTTTATCTGATCGCGGATAGAGGCGAAAAGCTCGGCCTCGATCTTTGAGATCTGCTCTTCAGCGCCAAGGACTTTCGTTTCCCACTCTTTTAGTTCCGGCGTTGTGTATCGCTCTGCATTCGCGAGCGTCTGGCGGCGTTCATAGTATTCGGGGACTCTTGCGAGCTGCGCTTTAGGAACTTCGATGTAGTATCCGAATACGTTATTGAAACGCACCTTCAGGCTCGCGATGCCGCTTCTCTGACGCTCCGAGTCTTCGAACAGCGTGATGGTTTTCTTCACGTCGGTCGATATAGAACGCAGATCGTCGAGTTCGGAGTTAAAACCGTGCTTGATGACCCCGCCGTCCGAGATCAAAGCGGGCGGCTCATCGCTGATCCCGTCCTCGATCAGCGTCCGGATCTCCGGCATTTCAAAGATATTTTCTGCGAGAACTTGGAGTAGGAGTGAAGACGCCTCGTTCAAGATCGAGTTCATCTGAGGAGTTTGGCCGATCGATCGTTTTAACGCGATCAGGTCACGCGGCGACGCTGTGCCAAGGTTTACCCGCCCGATCAGGCGTTCGAGATCGGCAACTTCCCTGAGCAGGAACCGGAGCTTTTCGCGCATTATCGAATCAATCAATTCTTCGACAGCGGAAAGCCGTGTTTGGATCTCGTTACGGCGGAGAAGCGGTCGCAAAAGCCATTGTTTAAAGAGACGCGCTCCCATTCCGGTGATCGTCTCGTCGATCACGTCGCAGAGCGTCTTCTTTGAGGCCTCGCTTCTTGACTCGAGGATCTCAAGATTCCGAAGCGTCAGGTTATCGAGGATCATATGATCCGCCGAATCCAGGAACTCTATCGACGTAATATGTTCGGCGGCGGCTCTCTGCGTTTCCTTTGCGTAACCAAGGCAGCATGCCGCAGCCATCGTTGCGGCGTCTTTACCCGCAAGCCCGAACGCGTCAAGCTCTCGGACGCCAAAATGATCGGATAATGAACGCCTCGCGTCGGGCAGATCCAGTTTCTCGGCGGAAAGTTCTGTTACGACGATGCCGCCAGTGTTCTGCGGCTTGTCAAACAGTCTGCCGCCTTCGTTCGAGAGGCCGAGAGAGCTTTCCACGCGTCTTGCAAGTTGTGCCGACGCGAGGATCTCTCTTGGCTTAAAGCTCTCGACTTGCTCGCATATCTTCGAAAACGCATTCGCTCCCTCGCTTTCAGTCACGAGCAGTCTTCCGGCTGAAACTTCAAGAAATGCGACGGCAAAAGTTTCGTCTTTTCCCGCGATCGCCGCCAAAAAGGTCGATTCTCGCGAATCGAGCAATTGCGGATCGATCGCAGTTCCCGGAGTGATAACCCTCACGACGTCGCGATTAACAAGCTTCACGCCCTTGCCGGCTTCTTCCGTCTGCTCGCAGATCGCAACGCGAAAGCCGTTCTTTATCAGTTTTGCGATATAACCGCTCGCCGAATGGTGGGGAACTCCGCACATAGGCACCGGGTTCGGCGTGTCTTTGTGCCGAGCCGTCAACGTGATCTCAAGCACTCTGGAGGCAACGACAGCATCCTCGTTGAACATCTCGTAAAAGTCACCTAGCCGAAAGAACAGGATCGTCCCCGGAAACCGGCTTTTTATTTCGAGATATTGCCGAAGCATCGGCGTTGTATTTGTCATTTGTTCTGAAACTCAGAGTTTAGCGAACTAGCCGAAAACATTCAAAATGCTTATTTTCAAAGCGGTTAGTATCTGTTACGATGTTTGTTTGCATTTTGTGCGGGGGTTACGCCCTTTTTTGGCTTCAAAAACGTTGGTGCGGGCAGTTGCTCAGCAAGGCAGGTATTGTCAGCAAGGCAGGTATTGTATGAAGTTTATACGCAGCTTATTCCTAATGAGTTTTGCGGTGTCCGCGCTGTGCGCGGCCGCATTTGCGCAGGGAACGACCGCTCGCGACGAGAGATATCGCATCGGTTTCCAGGACGTCCTCGACGTCCAGGTTTTCCGGCATCCTGAGCTGAATGTAAAAGTCCCGGTGAATCCCGACGGCAGGATATATCTTTACCGGTTGGACAAGCCGGTCGTTGCCGTTTGTAAAACGGAACGCGAACTTGCCAACGACATCACCGCGGCCTACAAGGTAAGTTATCTTCGCGATCCGCAGGTTACCGTAACTGTTGCTGAGCAAAAATCGCAGTCCATGGCGGTAATAGGAGCGGTCGAAAAACCGGGCAGTTTCTTTATAAGCCGAGAACTCAATCTGCTTCAACTGATCGCGATGGCTGGCGGGCCGAGCAAGGATGCTGGAACTCGCGTGCTCGTCGTTCGTGTCGGCAGCAACACCGACTGCAAGACGGACGATGATTCGCAGACGCAGCCCGGTTTGATGACGTTCAAGATCCGTGATCTTCAAGAAGGAAAGCAGAATCTGGAAATGCGTCCGGGCGACGTCGTCTCGGTACTAAAATCCGACATTATTTACGTTTACGGGAACGTCAAAAAGCCGGGGCCGGTCGAGGTAAGGGAACCGATAACGCTTACGCAGGCGATCGCAAGCGCCGAAGGTTATACCAACGCGACCGACAAAGACAGCGTCCGTATCCTGCGGCAGAAGCCAGACAGTCTCGAGCGCGAAGAGATAATGGTAAATCTCTCAGCTATCGAGAACCAAAAGGCGAAAGATCCTTATCTGCAGCCGAACGATATCGTTGCGGTTTCTAAAGACAAGACGAAAGCGATACTTTCCGGGATCGGCGAAGCTATCAAGAATGGCATTCCGCTCATATTGTCGCGAGGCGTACCGGGCCTTTAGAAGTTAGCTGGCCGGAAACACTGTTATGAAAGAAACGCGAAATATCATCACAACGACCTCGCCGGAACCGTTGGAAATGCAGCGCCCGCCCGATCCGACGATCTCGGCCACGGGCCGATATCCGGGCTATCACGCAGCAGCGCAAGGCGAAGGCTTTCAGTTGATCGATTATTGGCGTGCGGTGCGCAAGCGACTGTGGCTCGTTGCCGGCATCGCGGTCGTGATGACGACGCTTGCAACCATCTACATTGCCCGCAAACCGAATGTTTATCAGGCAAAGGCAGTTGTGCAGGTCGATAATGAGCAGGTGAACCCTGACCTCGTTACAACGGACCGTGCTCGGCCGATGTCAAACGCCGACCCTTCATATTTCAATACGCAACTTCAACTCTTATGGAGCGAAAGCCTTTTGCGCCGTGTCGTCAAGGAACACAATCTCGACGCCAACAAGGAATTCCAGGCGGCGGCAAGATCCAGCTCGGGCTCGACTTTGGGACGGCTGCTAAGATCTGTCGGTCTTGCGAGCGGCGAAGCGCAAAAGTCGGAAGACTCGGTTCCGATCGATCCGAATTCGAGTCTCGCCTCGGCCGATGAAATTGCGGAAGCTGTCCGCTTGACGCCGTTCGTAACAGTGATCCGTCGAAATCTGAGCGTCGATCCTGTTCGCGAATCCCGTGCGACCGTCAAAGACACGCGTCTCATCGAGATCGCGTACAGCGACACGGACCCTGATCTCGCCGCGTTCGTTGCGAATGCGATCGCAGAGACGTTTACGACTCAAAATCAAGAGAAGCGCACCGGGACGAGTCGAAAGACGAATGATTTTCTGCAGGAAAGGATCGCGAGCCTCCAATCCGACATTCGGCGCGACGAAGAGAAACTCGTCGAGATGACGCAGAACGCCGGCATTCTCAAAACCTCGGACGATTCGACCATAGTTATGGACCGCCTTTCCGGCTTGAATAAGTCGATGCTCGAGGCCGAGAACGCCCGCAAGAATGCTGAAGCGAACTATTTCGAAATTGCAAAATCTCCCGAACGCCTTTCTGCGATGGCAGAGGCCGAAATGGCTCGCTTCATTACCGAGCAGCAGAACAATATTCGGCAGTTCCAATCCGACACTCTAAAGAAGATCTCGGATGTCAGACAGGCGAGAGCCCTAAAGTTACAGGAATATCAGGAAGGCGCGCCCGAGATCAAGGAGATCGATGCTCAGATCACGAGCTACCAGAACTCGATCGATGGTGCCGTTCAGAAATTCCAAGGCGATCTTGAAAAATATCGCGACGCTACGAAAAAGACCTTGCTTTACAACTTGCAGACGAAATATCTGCAGGCGAAGGCAAATGAGGATAAGATCCGAGCTGATTTCAACAAGCAGTTTGGTGAAGCGACCGGGCAAAATCAGTCCGCCGTCAGCCTTGCGCTATTGAAGCAGACGATCGACACCAATAAGGGATTCTTAGAGAATCTGCGCAAGCAGGTGAGCAGCAACGACGTTGCGGCCCAAGGTTCCGACAACAACATTAGCGTGTCCGAACCTGCGGTACCCTCAAACATTGCCGTTTCGCCGCGAAGACTGACGACCGTACTAGGTGCTCTCTTTCTATCGACGCTTTTCGGCGTCGGCCTTGCACTTTTTCTTGAGTATCTTGACGATACTGTTCGTTCGACCGAAGAGGTCGAGAGCCTTCTTCAACTACCGGCACTTGCGGCGATCCCGACGATCGATTCGATGCCGAAGCGGCGCCTTCAGCTTGTTGCAGAGAATGGCGAACCGGCGGACGACAAACTTGGCTCCGAACTGCTTATTCACGCCGATCCGCGTTCGTCTCTTGCCGAAGCTTATCGCCAACTGCGCACATCGATCTTGCTCTCGACCGCCGGTCATGCGCCGAAGTCGCTCCTGATCACGTCGAGCCTTCCATCCGAAGGAAAAACAACGACCGCGACGAACACCGCGATAAGCCTAGCTCAAACGGGCGCGAACGTCCTGATAATCGACGCTGATATGCGTCGGCCGCGGCTGCATTCGGTGTTTGGGATAAGCAACGCTGACGGATTGAGTACTATCTTGGCCAACGAACTTTCCGACGCCGAGATCTTGAATATCATCAGTCAGGACGAAAGTTCGAAGTTGCATCTGCTAACGTCAGGGCCTGTGCCGCCGAATCCGGCCGAGTTGATCGGCTCCGAGCAGATGGCAAAGCTTTTGAAGATGTTGCAGGGGCATTTTACTCATGTCGTTGTCGATTCGCCGCCGATCGCTTCATTCACTGACGGCGTTCTGATCGCATCGATGGTCGATGGCGTCGTACTTGTTGTTAATGCGGGCAAGAGTTCGCGGCAGGTCGTAAAGCGTTCCCGTCAGCTTCTCCAGGACGTCGGGGCAAAGATCCTCGGCGTCGTTTTGAACAACGTGAACCTTCGGGCGCAGGACAACTATTATTATTACCAAAGCTACTATACGCGCGATAACTATCGCTCGGATGACGAAGCTTAAAAGGGAAGCGATCTAATTATTATGAGCGAACAGACGCGTGTTCTGGTTACGGGTGCGGGCGGATTCATTGGAAGCCATCTCGTAACCTATTTGAAAGACAAGGGATATTGGGTGCGTGGCGTCGATATCAAGAGGCCGGAATTCAGTGAGTCAGACGCCGACGAATTCCTTCTGCTCGACCTGCGGCGTTGGGAGAACTGCCTCGCCGCTACAGAAGGGATCGAGGAAGTTTACGCTCTTGCCGCCGATATGGGCGGTATGGGATTTATTTCATCGCACCACGCGCAGATACTCTACAACAACTCGCTCATCAATCTGCATACGCTTGAGGCAGCCCGCGAGAGCGGCGTAAAGCGCTATCTCTATACGAGTTCTGCGTGTATCTATCCTGAATTCCTACAGGAAGAGACCGACGTCAAGCCCTTGAAGGAAGAAGATGCATACCCGGCATTTCCTCAAGACGCCTACGGCTGGGAAAAACTTGTTTCCGAACGCCTCTGCCATCACTATCGCGAAGACTACGGCATCGAGACGCGAACCGTCCGATTTCATAATATCTTCGGCGAAAAGGGAACTTGGGAAGGCGGCCGCGAAAAGGCTCCGGCGGCGATGTGCCGCAAGATCGCAACCGCTAAACTTACAGGCGATAACGTGATCGAGATCTGGGGCGACGGCGAGCAGACACGGTCATTCTGCTATATCTCTGACTGTGTCGAAGGCCTTTATCGCCTGATGCGCTCGGATTTTTACGAACCGCTGAATCTCGGCCAGGATCGAATGGTTACGATCAACGAACTTGCCGATATGGTCGCTAAGATCGGCGGCGTCGAGATCGAGAAAAAACACATCGACGGCCCGCAAGGCGTTCGCGGACGCAACTCTGATAACACTTTGTTGCGCGAGACGCTCGATTGGGAACCCGCGGTCTCTCTCGAAGACGGCCTTGCGACAACTTACGCCTGGATCGAGGAGCAGGTCGGAGAAAGCCTCGCTCAAACCAGCGGGAAAGCCGCTCAGCCTGCCTAGATAATGTCTGAGAACGCGCGCCATGTCGCGATCGTCATTCCGGTCTATAATCGTCGAGAGATCACGCTTCAAGGCCTTCGAAGCCTTGCGCGTATCGACCGAACAGGCCTTGACGTCCGCATTTTCGTCGTCGATGACGGATCGACCGACGGAACCGCTGCCGCCATTGGCAGCGAATTTCCCGATGTCGTCATAATTCAAGGCGATGGAACGCTTCACTACGCTGCGGGTACCAATCGCGGCATCGAGGCGGCCCTTGAATGGGGCGCTGAGTTCGTCGCAACGATGAATGACGACGCGGTCTTTCACGATCAATTTCTGCAGAGACTGATACGTACAGCAGACGAGCACCCACGCTCGATCATCGGCGGACTTTTGCTGCTTTGGGACGAACCGCACAGAGTTTTCCAGGTCGGACAAACCTGGAACACGTTCCAAGGAGGATGGGTCATTCCGAGCGATCAGACGGCTTTCAGCGTCCCTAAAACAGCGTTCCAGGTCGAATGCCTGGTCGGGAACTGTCTATTGCTTCCTGCGGCCGCGATCCGTGAATGCGGGTTAATGGACGAGAAGCGTTTTCCGCACGGCTGGGGTGACGCTCAATGGATGATGCGGTTTGCAAAGGCCGGTTGGAAGTTGCTCGTCGAACCGAAAGCTTACGTGTGGTGCGAGCCTAATACTTACCCGAAGCCGCTTCACGAAATGTCGAAGGGCAAGATACTCCGAACGCTTCTATTCGATAAGCGGCATCCGCTGAATCTTTCGAGACAGTTCGTTGCACGCTGGGAATCGGCCCCGTCGCGGTCAAAGGCCGCTGCGAGCTTTGTTGTCTATTTAGGGCAGTTGGCGTCGAAAACACTTGGGTTCGTCTCCGGTCGCACAGGAATAAGTGAGAATGACAAGCGGACGTGAAAAAGCTTGGGAAGCGGCCGGCCCGCTGACGGTAAATCTGATCTGGCCTTACACAACATGGGGCGGAGCGCAGATCTATTTCCTCTCGCTTGTCCGTAATGCCCCAAAGAACTGGAAATTTCGCGTGGTCGTGCCGAACGGTTCGGATCCGCAATTGATGAAGCTCTTTTCAGACGCGGGTGCCAAGCTATTTTATCTTAAGAATATCCGCAACCCGACGCCTGCCCACGGCATAGTTGAGAGACTGAAACGGCAACTTAGGCGGTTGAGGTCCGAGAATGAGACCCTCGCGTTCGTCAACAAGATGACGTCTCCGGGCGAGATCTATCATATTGAGGCCGGCCCGTGGCAATCGGTCTCGCTTCTAAAGAAGCTCGCGCGACGCGGGAAGACATTCGTTACAGTCCAGAACGCGATGCCGGGCGATGTTTCCGAAGCGCGAAAGAGCGCGTGGAGTCGGCGAATGACAGAGCTTCTCTCGCTTCCGAGCTTTGAACTTTTCGGCGGCAATCAGCACGCTGTCGAAAACATCCGCACGTTCCTGCCGGCCGAACTCCATCGGAAGGTTACGATCTCGCGCGCCACCTTTTCCCGAACCGATGTGAACGCGGCTCTTGCGATGCCGATCCGACGCAACGAAGTGCTCTCAAGCCTCGGCTTACTGCCGGAGAAACTCACTGTCATAGCGGTCGGGCAATTCATCGACCGCAAAGGAAGATGGGACTTTCTCGAAGCCGCACGCCTCCTGAAAGATAAGTTTCAATTCATTTGGGTCGGGCCTACGCATCTCGATGATGAAGAGATATCCCGTATAGATAGCTTCGACGTCGCTGACACGTTCCGTTACGTTCTTTCTGATGACGCCGGACGCACGCGGTCCGAGATCCTCGCATTCTTCCGAAACGCAGATATTTTTGCGCTCCCGAGCTATTGGGAAGGCCTGCCCGTTTCGATCCTCGAAGCCATGGCATTAGGGCTGCCGATCGTTTCGACGCGGATCAACGGCATCCCTGAAGCGGTTGTTAACGATATAACCGGCTATGTTGTCGAGGCCGGCGATGTGCCGACATTTGCGACCGCGATCGAGACGCTTGCAGATGCTGCGGTCCGCAAACGAATTGCCGAAGGCGCTCTCGCGGCAGCTACCGGCGAATTCGAAGAGATCGTCTCTGTCTCGAATGTTTTCGATCGATATGTCGGTGCCGAGGCACCTTAGCTCTCGTCTTCGCGCACCGAGAGTAGGCCGCTGCAAAGTGTACGCGGAGAGTGCCGCAGGCGGCGAACGAATGATATTCTATCGTGAGAGACGATTCGTTTAGAGCTTTGTATGACGCCTAGATTGGTTCAGCGCCTAGATTTTCTGGATGAAGTATGTGCCGGCAAGCGCGTGCTCCATCTCGGCTGTGCCGACAGTCCATACACCGACGAAGCTATCGCCGCCGGCACTCTGCTTCACGGGCGGCTTGCAAAAGTGGCCGCGAGCGTTACCGGGCTTGACGGCGATACCGAAGGCCTCGAAAAACTGCGGCTTGCGGGCTATGACGACCTAGTTGTCGGCGATCTCGAAAAGCTTGAAGAAACGGGTCTTGAAAAGAATTTTGACGTTATCGTCGCGGGCGAGATAATCGAACATTTGAATAACCCCGGCATCTTTCTTGAAGGCGTGCGATCGCTGATGAATCCCTCCACAAAGCTTGTCGTAACGACGATCAATGCATACTGCGGAATGCGTGCGATCTATTATTCGCTCACTCGCGGTAAGGGTACGCACGAACCGGTGCACCCCGATCACGTTGCATATTATTCCTATTCGACGCTCAACCTTTTGCTAAAGCGGCACGATCTCGCCGTGGACGACTTTCTCTTCTACGATATGGGTACCGATCACCGCAAAACCACGCCGTGGTATTTGAAGGTTTTTAACGATGTAAGCGTAACATTCTCGCGGCAGTTGGCAGACGGAGTGATCGCAGTTTGCAGCGCGGGGCCGAAAGAGGTTTGATCAAATAGAATGGCGACACGGATCTTATCAACAGGAGACGCAACGCGAAATCCGCTTCCGGCGATCGCATTTATGGCTTTTGCTATAATTGCAGGCCTTGTCTCTCTTCTTATGATGTCGGATGCTTCGCTCGGCATCCCGTATCCGTATTTGCTGCCATGGCTGTTCGCTCTTGCCGTCGTTATGGCAATTCCGCTGATCATTCTCAAGCGACTCGGAAAATTCACGCTCGCAGATCCGATAATCTTTGCAACACTCTCGTACTTTTATCCCGCGTTCGTACTCGGTGGGCTCTCGCTAGCCGCCGGATTCTCAAATCCGTATTTCTTGGCGTTCGTGCAGGATCCGCAAATAAATTATCCGTTTACGATCCTGATAATTATCTTGGGGTACATCGGCCTTGCAGTTGGCTACTTCCTGCCTCTCGGCAAACATATCGGAGCCTTCTTTGCGCGTCATTTGCCCGTCGCCGACTACGCTCCCGACAACTTCTCTATCCCGGGCTCGGTTCTCTTGTTTTTAGGCATCGGGAATACGGCCATCGCCCTTGCACTCGGCCTGATCGGTTTTCAAAGAGCGAGCGAGATCGGAACTTACGACGGCCTGATCTTTTTGACAACGCTCTTTTGGCTCGAAGCGAGTTTTGTACTCTGGTTCATTATCTTTAGCCGGCAAAAGTTCGACGCTCGATCGGCGGTCCTGCTGGTGCTACTAGGCGCAACGGCACTTTCCAAAGCTCTCTATGCGGGCAATCGCGGCAGCGTCATACAGATCTTCATCGTTATCGCCCTCGCATACACGCTTTCGGGCAGGAAATTTCGCCTAAAGCAAGCTGTATTCGCCGGAGTCGTGCTTTCTATCGCCCTTTTTTTGGGAACGATATACGGAACGACGTTCCGTAATGTAAAGGGTGACGAATCGGCGTCGAATTTCGGATCGTATTCCGGAAACATCCTTGAAACGCTTGATAAGATCGGCTCCGACGCCCAGTTCTCGACTCTTAATTCGGGCTTTAATACGTTCGCAGAGCGTATCGATCTCGTAAGTTCGCTCGCGGTCGTCGTTTCGAATTATGAGCAGCTTGCCCCTTACGAAGAGAGCTACGGCCTCGACAACAATATCGTAAAGGACCTTTCGAGCTTTATCGTCCCGCGCGTCCTCTGGCCGGACAAACCCGTCGCTTCAGAACCGCGCCAATATAGCGATCTATATTTCAATTACAGTGAGAACTCCTTCGGCATCACGCCGATGGGCGACCTCATTAGAAACTTCGGTCCCGTCGGCGTCCCGATCGGAATGCTCTTCATCGGCCTGCTCCTGCGGGTCCTTTATCGAACATTCGTCGAAGATCAAAAGATCATCCTATGGCGTGCTGCGATCTACTTTATGATCCTCACATCGGTCTCTTACGAAAGTTTCTATGCGTCGATCATCCCTTACGGGTTCAAGGTCGGCACGACCGCGGCCGTCGGCGTTCTGCTTCTCATATTTATGGCGCGCGCCTTAGGTGCAAAAAAGACTCCCGCTGTGCAATAATACGCATTCCGTCGGCGAATTCGGCGGATTAATGATGTCAAAAGTTGTCTTCACAAACGGTTGCTTCGACCTTATACATCCGGGCCACATCGACCTTCTAAATAAGGCGAAGGCTCTCGGCGATAAGCTCGTCGTCGGCATCAACAGCGACGCATCCGTCCGTCAAATGAAAGGCGCCGGACGGCCGGTCGTTTCGCAAGACGCGCGCAAAGCGGTTCTGCTCGGTCTTAAAGCTGTAGATGAAGTTGTTATTTTCGACGAACTGACGCCTGAGAAAGTCATCCGAGATATCCGCCCGAACGTGCTCGTAAAGGGCGGCGATTGGCCGGTCGATCAAATAGTTGGCGCAGAGTTCGTAAAGGAGAACGGCGGTGAGGTCGTATCGATCCCGTTGGTCGATGGGTACTCAACTTCGACGATCCTCGCGCGGATAAATGCGGACGACAGATCCGCGACGTCTGAACCGAGCGATGACGCAGTCTCGGCTTCGATCAACGAACATTGTGAAGTGTTCGCCGCATTCGAGGATGCCGTTGGCGAGGTAATTCGAAACTCCGCAAAGCTGATATCAGAGACTTTTGCTTCCGGCGGAAAGGTCCTGATATGCGGAAACGGCGGAAGCGCTGCCGACGCTCAGCATATCGCCGCGGAATTTGTCGGACGTTATGAAACCGAGCGCATCGCGCTTCCCGCGATCGCATTAACGACCGACACGTCGGCACTCACGGCGCTCGCGAACGACTACGATTTCGAGCGGATATTCTCACGGCAGGTCGAAGCTCTCGGCCGCGAAGGCGACTGCCTTATCGCAATAAGCACGAGCGGAAATTCGCCGAATATCCTCGCTGCAGTTATGTCTGCACGTTCTCGCGGATTGAAAGTGATCGGGTTCACGGGCGCCGATGGCAAACGACTCGCGGGCCTATCGGATATCGCGATCATGGTGCCATCGGCGCGGACTGCCCGCATTCAGGAAGGGCACATTACTGCGGCCCACATCATTTGCGAACTGATCGACATCGCGACGCCTGCGGGCGAGTAATTGATGACAATTCCCGATAATTTTCAAAATACGACGGTCGCTGTTATCGGCGACGTGATGCTCGACCGCTATTGGTGGGGCAGCGTCAGTCGGATCTCGCCCGAGGCTCCGGTTCCGGTCGTCAAGATCGAGCGTATGACGCTTGCGGCAGGCGGCGCCGCCAACGTTGCCGCAAATATCGCCGCGTACGGCGCGAACTGTATTCTCGTCGGCGTCGTTGGCGACGACGATGCAGGCGTTCAAATACGGCAGGTATTGACTGGATCAGGCGTTTCGGATACTCATCTCATAACGTCTGTCGGTCGCCCTTCGACCGTAAAAACACGTCTCGTCGCGCACAGCCAGCAGGTCGCCCGTATCGATCAGGAAGATGAGACCGCATGTTCCGGCGAAGTAGAATCTGAGATATTCGACCAAATAACGCTGGCGGTTTCTGCCGCCGACGTCGTTGTGCTCTCGGATTATGCGAAGGGCGTTCTGAGCGAACGCGTCATCTCGTTCGCGATCGAATGCGCAAAGGCCGCGGGCATAAAGGTGCTGGTCGATCCAAAAGGGAAGATTTACGAAAAGTATCGCGGAGCCTCTCTGCTGACGCCGAATCGCCGAGAGGCTGCTGAGGCCGTCAACCTTGATGAAGGTGCCTCAGACCTCGTCCAAACAGCGGGAAAGCGGCTTCTGGACGCGATCGAGGTCGATGCGCTGCTGATCACCGAGGGCAGTGACGGGATGAGCCTATTCAGACGAAATGAGCTTGCCGTTCATCTGCCTGCCTTAGCAAGAGCCGTTTTTGACGTAACCGGCGCGGGAGACACGGTCATCGCCACTCTCGCCGCATCCTTGGGCAGCGGTGCCGACCTCGAATCCGCCGCCCGGCTTGCGAATATCGCTGCAGGTCTTGTCGTTGAACAATCAGGCACTACAACACTTACGCTCTCAGAGTTAAAGCAACACCTTAACGACACGCCTTGAATTATAAGAACATTCTCGTGATGCGAATCGGCCATCTGGGCGACACGCTCGTGGCCTTGCCCGCATTCTGGGTACTTCGCAAGGCCTTTCCCGATGCAAAGATCACGCTGCTCTCGAACTCGGACAAGAAGAACCCGAACTACCTCGCTCCGAGATCCATACTTCCGGCGAGCGGCATTTTCGATGAATTTATCGACTATCCGACCAATGTATCGCAGATCGAGAGCGTTCTCGGGGCTTTTACGCTCGCAGTTTCGATCCGAAAACGGCGTTTTGATGCGGTTTTTTATCTTATGCCGCGAGCGCGGAGCGCAAAGCAGATCGCCCGCGACAGGCTCTTCTTTCGCCTCAGCGGTAATCGAAAGGTTTTCGGGTTGGGCTATACCGCCAAAAACTCACTCGCAGGGCCGATCCCTTCGCCGACGCCTGCGATCAACAGCGAGTCGGACTTTCTGCTCGATCTCCTTGAAGACGCCGGCGTAAGCCTCGATC
>DAORTR010000058.1:0-14522 GCA_035432765.1 Pyrinomonadaceae bacterium | reverse complement strand
CTAGAGGAAGTAAATTACCCGTAAATGACTAACGAGGCAACACAGGAAACCGAAGGAACGACGGCTGCAGCATCTTCGGCTCAGGAACAACCGGCAGCAGAGCAACCAACGGCACCAGCGACGCCCGCACCGACGGAAGACACTCCTTCGGGCGATATCGACTTCGGTGCGATCCTCGAGCAATTCGAGCAGGAACAGGCAACTTTTCACGTCGGCCAATTGGTTGACGGCAAGGTCGTCGGTGTTTCGGATCGCGGCGTATTGGTCGATTTCGGCTATAAGTCGGAAGGCATCGTGCCCGCGGAAGAATTCACCGCCGAAGACGGTTCGCTTTCCGTAAATGAAGGCGACGAGGTCCAGGTCGTGCTAAAGGCAATGCACAGCGGCGACGGCCCTCCCGTGCTTTCGCGCAATGACGCTCTTGCTCGCCGCTCGTGGGATGTCCTTGAAAAGGCATTCTTGGACGGCACG
This sequence comes from Pyrinomonadaceae bacterium, assembly GCA_035432765.1. Classification (GTDB taxonomy): domain Bacteria; phylum Acidobacteriota; class Blastocatellia; order Pyrinomonadales; family Pyrinomonadaceae; genus OLB17. The sequence goes on along the minus strand of DAORTR010000058.1, from coordinate 14,051 downwards.
CCCGTAACCGGTAACGTTACCGCAAAAACAAAAGGCGGCCTCAAGGTCGATCTCGATGGCGTGGAAGCTTTCCTTCCCGGCTCCCAGGTCGATTCCCGTCCCGTGTACAGTCTCGACAGCTATCTGAACGGCCCGATCGAAGCGAAGATCATCAAATTCAGCCGCCGACGCAATAACGTCGTGCTCTCGCGAAAGGTGATGACCGACGAGGTCGTGAACGCTCAGAAAGCCGAAACGCTCTCGCATATCGACGTCGGCTATATCGTTGACGGCACGATCAAGAATTTGACCGAATACGGAGCATTCGTCGATATCGGCGGCATTGACGGCCTTCTGCACGTAACCGATATGTCTTGGGGCCGTTTGCATCACCCGAGCGAAATGTTCAAGACGGGCGATCAGGTTCAGGTCAAGATCCTGAAGCTCGACCGTGAAAAGGACAAGATCTCGCTCGGCTTTAAACAACTCCAGCCTGACCCGTGGTCAACGGTCATTGAAGTTTATCCTGTCGGCGCAAAGATCAAAGGCAAAGTCTCTTCCGTTACGGACTACGGCGTTTTTGTCGAACTTGAATCCGGCGTCGAGGGCCTCGTGCACGTCTCCGAGATCTCTTGGTCGCGCCGTGCGCAGTCGCCCAAGCGTATGTTCAATAAGGGCGATGAGGTCGATGTCCAAGTTCTCGGCGTCGATACCGAAGAGAAGCGCATCAGCCTCGGAATGAAGCAATTCCAGGACAATCCCTGGGATTTTGTGGACCTTCGCTACCCGGTTGGCACACGCATCACCGGCCGCATCCGCAATATCACGGACTTCGGCGCATTCGTCGAACTTGAAGAAGGAATCGACGGCCTCGTACACGTTTCGGACATCACTTGGGCGAAGAAGATCAAGCATCCGAAGGATGTTCTAAAGAAGGATCAGGAAGTCGAAGCGATCGTTACCAACATCGACAAGCGTAATCAAAGGCTTTCGCTCTCGATGAAGGATCTGACACCGAGCGCATGGGAAACTTTCGTTTCCGCGCATCGACCTGGCCAAGTTGTTCGCGGAAAGGTTTCGCGATTCACGAACTTCGGCGTATTTGTCGAACTTGGCGAAGGCCTCGAAGGCTTGTGCCACATTTCGGAACTCTCCGATGAGCGCGTCGAAAGCCCTGAGTCGGTCGCAAAGCTCGGCGAAGATATGGATTTCAAGATCCTTCGCATAGATGCTGCCGAGCAGAAGATCGGTCTTTCGCATCGCGCCGTGGGCAAGGATGACGAACCCGTCGTCGATACACGCAGCTACTCAAGCGAAGCGAAGGGCGGTATGGCCAGCCTCGCAGAGCTTGCTAACATTAGTTTTGGCACGAAGGCCGAGGAAGCTCCTGCTGCCGAGCCGAAACCAAAGAAAGAAAAGAAGGCAAAGGCTGAGGCAGCTCCGGAAGCAGAAGCACCCGCACCCGAAGCTGACGTTCCCACCGCCGAGCCTGAGGCCCCGACTGCAGATGTATCGTCGGAAGCCGCACCTGACAATGTAGATGCTGAAGCCGCCACTCCAACCGAGGAAACTGCGGCTGAAACTCCCGAATCTGCCGGCGATTCATCTGAGGCTTCTAACGAAGACGCAGATACTGAATCACAAAGTGCTTAATTAACCGGGCGGCGCTTTTCCGCCCGTTTGACCAAACAATTGAACCATGACCAAAGCGGACCTTGTAGAGCGAGTTGCTGTTGAAGCCGAAATGACGAAAAAAGACGCCGAGCAGCTTGTCGAGATCATTTTCGACAGCATTACGGCGAGCTTGAACCGCGGTGAGAAGATCGAACTGCGTGGCTTTGGCAGCTTTCGCGTCCGCGAACGCAATTCCCGACAAGGGCGCAATCCCAAAACAGGAGCGACCGTCGATATTCCGGCAAAACGGGTCGCGTACTTCAAACCCGGAAAGGAGCTCAAGGAGCTTATCAACCTTGACGAGGCTTAATGGATGTCCTTTGGAGTCCCTGGCGATATAAATACATAAAAGAGAGCTGCGCAACGCCCGGCAGCGATTGTGTTTTCTGTTCAATACTCGCAAACTCGGCATCCGATGAGGAGAAGTTCATCCTCAAGCGTGCCGAGTTCAATTTTGTCGTCTTGAACATCTTCCCATACGCCGCCGGCCACGTTCTGATCGTGCCGTTCGAGCATCTAGCGCACCTTACTGCCGCCGAAAAGAACGCGACCGATGAGATGATGGATCTCGTCAAGACGGCGCATCAGGCTCTCGAAACCGTTTATTCGCCTGAAGGCATCAATTCCGGTATGAATATCGGACGCGCCGCAGGTGCAGGCGTCGCGGAGCATTACCATATGCACGTTCTCCCACGTTGGGTCGGCGATGCGAATTTTATGACGAGCATCGGCGAGACCCGCACGCTTCCCGAATCCCTCACCGACACATACGCAAAATTAAAGGATAGATTCTAACTGGCGGCCTTAACGTCACGCCCTTTTGGCGGATGCGTGCGGTCGATCGCCTCGTCTTCGATCTCGCCGCCGGGCGAGACGGGAATGTCCGCAGGATTCGTGAATTTCAAGCCGCGTTCTTCGCTGTCGATATGCGTGTCGATTAGCCGGAACGTGCCGGAAGGCGGCGGGACATAGCCCGGATAATCTACCCGTGAGTGATAGATCGCAACGAGCGACTTTATCATCGATTCGCGAATCTGCGTCAATTCACGCAAGGTCAGGTCACATTCATCGAGCTGATCGTCCTGCAGGATCGCGTCGATTATTTTCGTCACGATGAATCTCACGTTCTCAGGGTTCGGCTCGGCAAGCGACCTCGCGCCGGCCTCGCAGGAATCTGCGATCATCATTATCGCGGCCTCTTTGAACTGAGGTTTCGGTCCCGGATAACGAAATTCGTTCTCGGAGATAACTTCGTCGGGACGCGCCTCCGACTGTGCTTTTTTTAGAAAATAATGAAGCGTTCGCGTGCCGTGATGCTGCGGTATGAAATCGACTATCCGTGCCGGCAGCCCAACTTCCCGCCCGAGCTTCGCGCCGTATGTTACGTGGCTGATGATGATCTTCGCGCTCTGGGCTGGCTTGAGTTTGTCGTGCGGATTCTTCGATAACTGATTCTCGACGAAATGCTCGGGAGCCGCGGTCTTCCCGATGTCGTGATAGAGAGCGCCGATCCGCGCCAGAAGGCCGTTGGCGCCGACAACGCGGCAGGCTTCTTCGGCTAGTTGTCCGACCGCATGCGAATGCTGATTCGTCCCCGGCGCGCGCAGCGCGAGTTGGCCGAGTACGGGAAGATCCGCATTCGAAAGTTCAAGCAGCTTTACGTCCGTGAGGATGCCGAAGATAGATTCGCAAACGGGCAGCAGAACCGACGTAACGGCTGCCGTCAAAATTCCGCCGGCAAGTCCGCATGCGATCGATAGCAGCACTGTATTAAGAATTATCGGCTGCTGTGTGTAAGCGAGAACAGCGAGCGAAAGGACCGCCGAAACCGCGCCGACGAGACATCCCGCGATGGTAACGGTCTGGCGGTTTCGATATCGTCCAATGCCATAAACCGCAACTGCAGATGCGATCGCCGAATAGAATACGAATTCGAGTGGACGCGGAGCCATCAGTCCGGCGAACATCGAATTCAAAAGCCCTACGAACAATGCTGTCGGCCGATCGGCAAGCAGCGTCATCAACAAGCTCGCCGCGCCGAACGGAATTGCGAACGCCCACAAGGTCGCATCATTCATCGGGGCCTTCACGTTCTGTAACGCAGTAAAATCAGCGAGCCGGAAGAGCGCGGCCGAGATGACCGTTTGGCAGATAACGACGAAACCGAGAAGGAAGAATGTTCGTCGGGCCGTAAGCGAAAGTCTCGGCAGCGTGCCGCGATTCTGGACGAATTTCCAAGACGCCCAAAATAGGCCCGTTACAAGTAGCAGCACGCCGACGAAGCGATTTATCTGCCGAGTCGAAGCCGTATAGCTGCCGATCGCTTCGATCTTCGACATCACGTTCGGCGTGATCAAATGCCCTTCATCGACGATATTTTCGCCGCGTTTGAGGGCGATCGTTACAGGCTCTATATCAGTGGCAGCGGCGTTGCGGGCCGTCTCTGTCGCCACGCTGTCGTATTGAACGGTCGGCGTTACAAGGATCTCGGTCGCCGAATAAAAGGCGTCGGCCTCTTTCTTTGAAAGGCTCCGAATAGCGTCGATACGTCCGTGAAGCTTATTTCGTGCAGCGGAAAGCGCTATCCAGTTGCTCTCGGGCATCGAGACGGTCGAACGCTGTGTCGGCTTCGAGCGGTCAAAGACGAAGACCTGCGTTTGGAAATACTGCTTCTCAGCGTCGTCATAAATATAGCCTTCCGCAGCGTCACGCAATGCCGTCTGCACCGCGTCAAGTTCGTTCCTGCTAAAGGTACGTGAACTCAACACCTTGCCGATGTCGCTCGTCGTCCAGTGGTCATCCGCACGTGCGTTCGTTTCAGGCTGGCGGTTCGTATTTGCCGCAGGTGCCGAGCGCCGCTGCATATGTTCCCAAGCCGAGATAAAACTCTGCAGAGCTTCCTCGGATTTTCCCGATTCGTATCGAAAGATCGGATTCACTTTCGAACGAGCTTCCGTGCGCAGACGTTCTGTCTCTGCCTGATCGGTAACGGTGATGTCTGCAGGCGAGATTATCGTCTCTCGGGCGATATCGCCCGTGTGATAGAGCCTTTCGCCCGCACGACGCCAAAGCGGGTTTTGAATGAGCAACGCCGTAACAATGCAAAAGACGGCAAAGGCGAGCCAAAAACTCTGCCAATCAGAGAGCGAGGCAAAAGGCTTGGTAACGAGCGCCTTTATACGATCGCGAAACGCCGTCGTCGGCGACTTTAGATCTTTGATCCGTCTAGCCATTTGCCTCCGCGTAAATTCCGTTTGCAGGTGCCGTTTCTGTCAGCAGTCTGCCAATGCGCCTGCCGATCGCTTCGGTGAGCGGCCGCAGACTCGACCTTTCGATCGCGGAGATCGCAACGCAGTCGATGTCCGCGTCAATTTCGCGTTGAAGGTTCGCGATCTCATTCTCGCCCGCTAGATCCGCTTTATTTAAGGCAATTATTTGCGGGATCTTATTAAGCTCCAGCTCTTCTAGAATATGGTTGACCGAAACTATCTGCTGCACAACGCGCGGATTCGACCCATCGACAACATGCACGAGAAGGCTGCTGTCTGATATCTCTTCAAGCGTTGCGCGAAATGCCGAAACGAGTGCGTCGGGCAGGTCGCGTATGAATCCGACCGTGTCGTTGATGATAACTTCTTGCTCGTAAGGGAGCCTCAAGCGGCGTGAAGTCGGATCGAGCGTTGCGAACATCTTCTTTTGGGCAAAGACCTCGCTTTGCGTCAATGAATTTAGCAGCGTGCTCTTGCCAGCGTTCGTATAGCCGACGAGAGAGATCATCGGCAGATGTTTCTGCAGGCGATTCTTTCGCCTTTCGTGACGCTGGCGTCCGAGCGCATCGACCTGACGTTCAAGCTGCGCGATCCGGTCCCGAACACGACGTCTGTCGGTTTCGAGTTTCGTTTCGCCTGGGCCGCGTCCGCCGATGCCGCCGGCAAGTCGCGAGAAGGCAGAATTCTGGCCGATCACAAGCCGCGGAAGCAAATATTTCAATTGTGCCAACTCAACCTGCAGTTTGCCCTCTCGGCTCTGCGCACGCTGAGCGAAAATATCTAGGATCAGCTGCGGACGGTCGATAACTTTGAGTTCGGTGGCGTCGCTCAGCGAACGCACCTGCGCGGGTGACAGTTCCGTGTCGAAGATCAAAAGGTCCGCACCCAAACGCATCGAACGCACTAGGAGATCGTCCAGTTTGCCTCGTCCGAGAACAGTTCGCGGATCGATCTGCGGCCGTCGCTGGATGACAGAATCGACGACAGTCACATCGGCAGATACAGCAAGTTCCTCGAGCTCGGTCATCGACTCGCCGGCAAGGTCGATGTCGCCGGTCGTAACCCCTACAAGGATCGCTCGTTCGCGTCCGGTCGAGCGTATTCGGGCGCTCTCGGAAACGCGTGCCATTTCGGCTTCGAGCGATGTGATCAGCGCCAGAAAATCCGTGTCTAACTGGCTTGGAATGTTCGGTTCGAGGAATTGATAAGGCTCGGATATGATCTCGTTGCCGTCCGCATTCATCTCTTTTGCCGACATCGGCACAAGGTGTGCGGAATAGACCATTCCGGGCAGCCCCGTGCCCGCTTCGACCTGGACAATGCTCATCAAGTCGAGGCGGAGCAGGGCAAGGTCGGTAAGATCATCTTGCGTAAGCTTCTCGTCCTGTAGATGCGTATGGATACAGCGTAGGCCGCGAAAACGCTCTTTCGCAACGCGTGAGCGGCCGAAATCAGGCATTTCGATCTGCTTTGCGTTCCCGACCATCACATATTCGACCTGGCCTTTTCGATTCAAAAGAACGCCGATCTGGCGGCCCGTTTCGAGTGAGATCTCGGACATTTGCCTCGCAAGCTCTGGCGAGACAATATCCGACGCAGGCACGCGTCGAGTTCCAAGACGCTCGATGCGCACTAGTTGGTTATGTTTTAGGCCGCGTGTAAAGCCGCTGACTTTACTGATAATTAAACTCCTCTACTCCTTCCCTATTATAGCAAAGTGAGCAAAAACATCGGATATTTATACGTTCACTGCGGGCTTGCCGATCGGCAGCAAATGCTCAAGGTTTGCTTAGAGCAACCTTTTTAGTCATACTTTTTGTTTGTCCTTAAAGCGAAATTGATGCCATTTTTTTTGAGTTCGCGGCATCAAAACAGACGATCAATGAGCAACAAACAAACACCCAACGCAAGCTACAGCCTCACCCTACGCGTAAAGATACACAATCTGCCGGGAAAACTCGGTGAGATCACAACCTCGATCGGCAAGGCCGGAGGCGATATCGAAGGCATAGACATCGTCAGCGTCGGAAAAGACTTTCTTATCCGCGATATCACCGTAAATGCGGCAAGCGAGACACACGACGAGGAGATCGTGGAATCGCTCTCACACATCGACGGCGTCGAGGTCGTGAACATATCCGACAGAACGTTTCTGATGCACCTCGGCGGTAAGATCGAGATCGCATCGAAGATGCCTTTGAAAACGCGTTCGGACCTTTCAATGGCATACACGCCCGGCGTTGCGCGAATTTGCGAAGCTATCCATAAAGACCCCGAAAAGGCATTCAACCTGACGATCAAAAAGAATATGGTCGCTGTTATCTCGGACGGCACCGCGGTGCTCGGCCTTGGCGATATCGGCCCTGCGGCGGCAATGCCCGTGATGGAAGGAAAGTGCCAGCTATTCAAAGAATTCGGCGGAGTCGATGCGTTCCCGATCTGCCTTAACACGAAAGACCCTTATGAGATCGTACAGACGATCAAACGCATCGCAGTTCCCTTCGGCGGCATCAACCTCGAAGATATTTCTGCTCCGCGTTGCTTCGAGATCGAAGACCGGCTGAAAGAAGAATTGGATATTCCCGTCTTTCACGACGATCAGCACGGCACTGCCGTCGTCGTACTCGCCGCGCTACTGAACGCGCTAAAGATCGTCAACAAGAACATCGAAGATATCAAGGTCGTCGTTAACGGCATCGGCGCCGCGGGCGTTGCATGCTCAAAGATCGTGATGGCCGCCGGCGTCAAGAACATCGTCGGTTGCGACACAACGGGAGCGATATTCCAAGGCCGCACCGAGAATATGAATTGGGTCAAGGAATGGTACGCCAACAACACCAATCCGAATCGCGAGAAAGGTACCATTCGCGACGTTATTAAAGGTGCCGATGTATTCTTCGGACTTTCGGCTCCGGGCGTCATCGATGTAAATGACGTCGAGAATATGGCAAAAGACCCGATCGTCTTCGCAATGGCAAATCCAGTGCCGGAAATAATGCCTGAAGATGCCCTTGGACACGTTGCAGTGATGGCGACCGGCCGTTCGGATTATCCGAACCAGATCAACAACGTGCTTTGCTTTCCCGGAATATTTCGCGGCGCGTTGAACTGCCGAGCTTCGCGGATAAACGAAGCAATGAAGCTCGCAGCAGCAAACGCCATTGCGGACATCATTGCCCCCGAAGAACTTCATCCGGATTATATTATTCCGTCCGTTTTCGATCGCAGGGTCGCTGAGGCAGTTGCCGCTCGTGTGGAAGACGCCGCCTACGAATCAGGCGTCGCACGCCGCGAACGCGCCACTAGCGACACAGAATTCTAGGTCTCCTTACCTACGTCTGCGCCCATATCGATCTCGCCGTGCAAATTCTCCGGTGTGACCTTGGCGACAAGATCGTCGAGAGTTAGACGACTTCGACCGCGTTGACCCTCATCGTCTTCAATGAGTTTCGTCCCCGCGGCGACCGCTTCGTCGAGCGTCCCAACTATCCCATCAAGCTGCATCTCGTACACGGCGTCGAGGATCTTTTTGAACTGCGGTGATGGTTCGAGCCCCAATTCGATCAGATGGCGGCCGAGAAGGATCGGCGCCGGCGCCTTTTGCTCGATCTTGAGATCGCGCACACGCTCTATGAACCACTCCTGTGCCTCTGACCCAAAACGCTTTTCAGCCGGCAGCCAATCCGGATTTCGCCCGAGACTGTCGGCTTTGGCGACGCGGTAAAGAAGGTCGGGTTCGACCTTTCGCGCTAGACGTCGAAATGCGCCGTCGCCTATCGCATGCTTAGCGTTCGCCTTGTAAAATTCGCCGGGCTTTAAGTGATATCGCACGAGTTGGATCACCTGTTCGCGGACGTCGAACCCGTTGATCGTGTAGATACCTAAGCGATCCAAGAACGTGATCGTCGGTTCGACTCCTGCCTCATCGTGCGAGTGCGAACGCCAACGCCCATCGAAGAACTGTGTTGTCGGCGGCTTGCCGAAGTCATGTGCGACGGCGGCGAGCATTACGGTAACTTTCTTCTCATACGGCAGATCGTCGATCAGCTTCCTGGCCTCATCTGCGACCATCATCGTGTGGACGTCAACGTCGCCTTCAGGATGCCATTCCGGCTCTTGCGGCACGCCTACAAGCGAAGCCAACTCGGGAAAGAGCTTATCGACCGCGCAAAGCTCGTAGAGCCATTTAAGGCCCCTTGACGGCTCATCTGCGAGCAGCAGAATCTTCTCCAACTCGCCCCATATCCGCTCCTTTGGAAGGTCCGAAAGATCGATCTCTTTGCAGAGCGCGACGGTGCCGGCGGCGATATCGAATTTTAGTCTTGCAGAGAATTGCGCCGCCCGCAGAACGCGCAGCGAATCCTCCGCGAACGTCTCATCAAACACATGCCTTAGGACCTTGTTCTCAATGTCCTGCCGTCCGTTGAACGGATCGACGATCTCACCGGTCAAAGGGTCTTTCAAGATCGCGTTCACGGTAAAATCGCGCCGCGAGCAGGCTTCCTCGAACGACATTTCCGGATCGCCTTCGATAACGAATCCGCGATGCCCGCGGCCGGTTTTCCTCTCGCGCCGCGGTATCGAAACATCGATGTGCTGCCCTATCTTGTAAACCGCAAAAGCCGCTCCAACAACGTTGAATGAAACGCCTGCACTTTGATCCGAAGCTTCATTATCGCTGCCGACATTCTCCCGCCTGCGAAGTTCCTCCACTCCCGTTGAGGTCGATATGTCGGTCGCAAACCTTTCTAGGATATCCTTCAGATTTTCGGCCTCGACTCCGTAAACCTCGAGGTCCCAGTCCTTCGGCTCGATGCCCATCAATTGGTCGCGCACGCAGCCGCCGACGAGCATCGCCCGTCCGCCCGCATCGCGGATCCTCTTCGCAAGTTCGATAGTCTTCGCCTCGGCAGTGTTCATACTGTACTAGACTTACTATAACTTACTCGGCCCTTTGAAAGCCGCCGCTTCCGCGCTTTACGAATCCGCCTAAAGTCCTTACACTTATCCGAGTGGCCTTTCCTCGAACTTTTGGGAAAGGCGGCAAGGCACGTATCCGCCGCGTTTGTCGGCCAGGGTCTGTGCCTTATGGCGTTTAGGACGCCGTTTCTATGCCAACAGAACCCAAGGCACCAAAATCGAGTTTCAGAGACTGGCTGATGAAGGGAGTTTCGCGTAGCGCGAGCGCCGATGAGCACGCAGCCGAACATCCTGAAGACACGCATCCTTGGTGGAAAGTAATGTGCCTGACCGGCCTCGATTACTTTTCCACTCTCGGGTATCAGCCAAGTATCGCCTTTGTTGCGGCCGGATACCTGTCGCCGATCGCGACACTGTTTCTGATCATCTTGACCTTGGGCGGAGCGTTCCCGATCTATCGCCGCGTCGCTGCTGAAAGCCCGCACGGTCAAGGATCGATCTCAATGCTCGAATCTCTTCTTTCGCGGTGGAAGAGTAAGCTTTTCGTCCTCGCATTGCTCGGGTTCGCGGCAACTGACTTTATCATCACCATTACGCTCTCTTCCGCGGACGCGGCGACGCACATAATCCATAATCCGATCTTTGAGCGATTTACGGGCGGCTTCGATCATCCGATCTTGATCACGACGGCGCTTATTACCGTTCTCGCGATCCTCTTCCTCCGAGGTTTCAAAGAGGCTATCGGAGTTGCGGTCGTGCTCGTAAGCGTATATCTCTTTCTGAATCTGATCGTCGTGGCGGTCGGAATAACCGAGGTCCTCAAGCGGCCGGATCTCGTTGAGGCCTGGAGAGTCGCGGTCTTTCATTATCCCGATTCGGGCGACATTAGAAGTATTTTCGTCGTGATCGGAATGTCGCTGATCGTATTCCCGAAACTCGCTCTCGGCCTTTCCGGCTTTGAAACGGCGGTTGCCGTAATGCCGCATATCAACAACCCGAACCGGATCGGAAAGACCAGAAAGCTCTTGTTGACCGCCGCGTTGATAATGAGTTTCTTCTTGGTTTGCAGTAGTTTGATCACGACGATCCTTATTCCGGCTGCGGAATTCGGCGCCGACGGCAAGGCTCAGGGACGCGCTCTTGCATTTATCGCGCACGCGTATCTTGGCGACGGTTTCGGCACGGTCTATGACCTTTCGACCATCTTCATTCTTTGGTTCGCAGGCGGATCGGCATTGGCAGGCTTGTTGAGCATCGTGCCGCGATATCTTCCGCGATACGGAATGGCGCCCAACTGGGCGCGTGCGATGCGCCCGCTCGTGATCATCATCGCCCTCATCTGCTTTGCGATCACGTATATTTTCGAGGCGGATGTCGAGGCTCAGGGCGGTGCCTACGCGACGGGGCTTTTGGTGCTGATAACTTCGGCGGCCGTTGCGGTAACGATCTCTGCGTGGGTTCGCAAAGAGGGCGTGAAATGGCTCTTCCTCGTCATCGCGATCATCTTTACCTACACGACGATCGCCAATATGATCGAGCGGCCTGACGGCCTGAAGATCTCGCTGCTATTCATCTTGGCGATCGTTGTCGCGTCATTCGTTTCGCGTGCGATGCGTACGACCGAGATCCGCATTCAGAAGATCGAGTTCGACCACACGGCTCAGGCGTTCATCGACGACCTCGCCGACGAAGAGATACGCATCGTGACCAATCGACGCGAAGACGGCGACGTTGTCGAATATCGCTTCAAAGAACACGAAAAGCGCACCGACAATCACATCCCCGCGAGCGACCCGATACTTTTTTATGAGATCGAGATCGGAGATGCTTCCGAGTTTACGGGCGAATTGAATATCACGGGCGTCGATATCGCGGGTTATCGCATCTTGCGTACGCACGCGCCGGCCGTACCTAACGCGATCGCAGCTTTGTTGCTGAATCTTCGTGATAGAACGGGCAAGATACCGCACGTTTACTTCGGTTGGAGCGAGGGAAATCCTATCCAATACCTTATTCGGTACATCCTATTCGGTGAAGGCGACACCGCTCCAGTAACACGCGAGATCCTGCGCCAGGCCGAACCCGACCCCGAACTTCGCCCCAGCGTCCACGTCGGCGGGTGATCGCACTCTATGCCAGGCGATCTGCTAAGTATCCGCGCAAGCTATCGACCGAGATACGTTCTTGTTCCCACGTATCGCGATGGCGGACGGTAACGGCGTTGTCTTCGAGCGACTCGTGATCGACGGTGATGCAGAACGGAGTGCCGATCTCGTCTTGCCGGGCGTAGAGTTTGCCGATGCCGCCGGTGTCGTCATAGACCGCACGCATCGAAGGCTGCAGGTCCTTCTTGATACGCCTTGCCATCTCGACGATCTCCGGCTTGTTCTTTGCGAGCGGCAGAACGGCGGCCTTTATCGGAGCAAGGTCCGGAGCAAGTTTTAGAATGACGCGCGTCTCGCCTTTGTCGGTCGTCCTCTCGGTGTAAGCGTCCATCATCACGGCGAGCAGCGTTCGGTTCACGCCGATCGAAGGCTCGATGATGTACGGATAGAACCGCTCGTTAGTCTGCGGGTCGAAATACGAAAGGTCTTCTGTCGAATCGGGATTTATGCGCTTGCCTTCCGCATCTTCCGGCTTCTTCGAATGCACACGAAGATCGTAATCCGTACGGTTCGCAATGCCCATCAGCTCGTCCCACTGCTTTTCTTCTTGCTCGCGTTCCGGAAAATATCGATACAGGATATCGACGGTCCGCTCGGAATAATGTGCGAGTTCGTCGGCGGATTGTTCGTAGAGCTTAATATTCTCCGCCGAAATGCCGAGCGACTTTATCCATTCGAGATATGCGTCGAGCCATTCCTGATGCAGCCGCTGAACCTCGTCCGGTCGTACAAAATACTCAATCTCCATTTGCTCGAATTCCCGTGTGCGGAAAATAAAATTCCCCGGCGTAACTTCGTTTCGAAAGGCTTTGCCGATCTGCGCGATGCCAAAGGGCAATTTCCGACGCGATGTGTCGAGCACGTTCTTGAAGTTTATGAAAATTCCCTGCGCGGTCTCCGGCCTTAGATAGGCAAGTGCGGCCGGGTCGTCATCCGCCGAAACTGCGCCGATCGTCGTCCTGAACATCAGGTTGAAAGGTCGAGGCGCGGTCAAATTTGTCGAGCCGCAATTTGAGCAGATGAATTTGCCCGCATCATCAGTGTCGAGTTTGTCTTGGCGCAGGCGCGCTTTGCAATCGCGGCAATCGACAAGCGGATCGGAGAACGTCGTCTCGTGGCCCGAATATTTCCAGACGCTGCGGTTTAGAATGATCGATGAGTCCAATCCTTCGATATCGTCGCGTTCATAAACGGCCCAATTCCACCAGCTTCGCTTGATATTGTTCGCAAGTTCGACGCCAAGCGGGCCGTAATCCCAGGACGAACCGAGGCCGCCGTAAATATCCGACGCGGGAAAAACGAATCCGCGGCGTTTTGAGAGCGAGACGATGGTTTCTATATTCGGTGCTGACATTTTTACACTCGGGAAAAAGGGACAAATAGAAATGTTACAACGAACCTTGTCATATCAAAAATCACAAGTATTCCTCTTGCCAATGATCGTGGTTCTGTAATATCTTTTGTTACCTCAACACTTTTATTCGGAGAACTTACAATGAATTTCGGACGGCATAAAAATGTGTATCGGCGTGCTTTGTCGATAGCTGTATTAACAGCATTCTCGCTCTCCTGTTCGTATAAGAACATTTTTCAGGAAAAGAACGTCCAGTCGGACAAAACGAATAGTTTCAATTACTCAGTTCCCTATGGATCGGCTAGTGCAGAACCTGACCCTCTCGACAAAAACGCACCGCGTTTCCTGGTGCTTCTTTCGATGGCATCCCTATCACCGGACCGTACGGCGTTCAGAATGGGTTCAGCCGATTCGCCTGCGATAGAGCTTTCGGAAGTTACTGCCGGCCTTCGAAAGTTTGCGGCCGATCACCCGAATGAACCGAAAGTTGCGTATATCGCGGCGGAATCACGAGTGCCTCAGGAGGATATCCTTAACATCATTCGTCAGATGGATGCGCAAGGATACGAAAAGGTCCGTTTTCTGGTTGGGTCTATTGAAAAGCCGCGATCAAATTTCGGGAAACAACGCGTGAAGAATGGCCTGGTCCGGACGTGCCCTTCCCCCAAAGGATATTTGAGGTGGAACTTA
>DAORTR010000057.1:0-14565 GCA_035432765.1 Pyrinomonadaceae bacterium | reverse complement strand
CAGCCTGAAGGCGAGCCGCGCATGTGTCGCCGCTGCGGCCGATGCCGCAAAAATACTCTCCGCTGACGATCTTCGTGCCTGGGCCGACTTCGGGCGGCGGCTTGCGATGGGCAAGGCCGAGACCGGTATGCGGTTCTTCGCCGATGGTGCCGAGAAGCTGAAGGTCGTTCCTTCGCCGCTGCGAAAGTTTGTTTTCGATATCGCATCGCGCCAACTCGTGCTCTCTAGCTCGGTCGCGGCAGAGACTTTTACGCTCGTTCCCGATCTTGCAAAGCGTGTAAAGAACAAGGAACTTCTCGAACGCTTTCTCCGGCTTGCGGTTCAGGTTGCGATGCGTTCGGCAAAGCATTCGTCCATCTTGTTAAAAGCCTCGCCGGACGTTGCCGAAGGCCTTAAGAGATTCGATAGCGAGCAAGCGTCAGTCGAAGATGCCGCGTTCAGGCTCGCAGAGAATTTTGCGTCGCGGACCGGAGGAATGACCGCCGACCTTTGGGTCGAACTGCCGAAGGCGTTGGCAAAACTTTCCGCACGCAACGCGGTTCTTCTGCTCGAAGAGGCCGATAAATTCCTTGATTTCGGTGGCAGCGTTACTCTTCTTCTTGTCTCGTCCGGGGCTGAGATCCTCATCACGGGACGAGACGTTTTCACTGCGTGGATCAAAGCTTCGAGAAAGGTCGCCGAGCACGGGAATGCCGTGCTTATCGCCTTTCTTCGCGCTGCGCCGGTATTCTTAGCACGCGTCTCCCGTCACAAGACCGTCAACGCTATTGCTCTTTCGCGCGTGCTTTCTCTTGTAGCAACGATCGCTGAATCGGATGCCGAGAGCGCGCTTGCCGCCTTACGCTCAAGCGCAGGCGCGCTTGAAAAGGTGTCGGTCAAACAATACGAAGATTGGGTCATCGCCGGACTCGCCGAGCACGAGAATTCGTCATCGAAAAGTCGCCGAAGCTATTTCGCGCTGGAAACACGCGAGTCGCGCGACAAGCTGCAGCAGACAAAGACCGGCATTTCGCTCGAGGCCGTTCAGAACATTCTACGCATCTATGTCGAGGGCTTAACTGGCCGAACAGTTGAGGTCAAACCGCTTTCTGCCATTCCCGAGGAGAGCCGTATCGGCGATGAAAAGACGATCTTCCTGCCATCGACAGTGGCTGAATTCGGCGATGACGAGCGTGATTTCAAGCTCTACAAAGTGCTCGCCGCACACGCCGCCGGCCAGATCGAATTCGGCACGTACGCTTCCTCGACCGATGAACTGAAAGCCGTCTATATCGAACTCGCAACGCTCTATTCTGCGACCGCCGACCAGCTTGACGCGTTCTCGCTCGCGGGCTACATCGCGGACGTTCAGACGGGAGAACGCGCCCGTCCCGATGAAGACGCTAAGGTCGCCGAACACAAACTTCCGAAAGAAGGCGACTATCGCGCCGTACTCACGGCCTTTCCTGAACCGCGTCTTGCGCGTCGGATCTTCGGGACGATGGAAAACGCCCGTATCGACGCGTGCCTTCGCTCGCAATATCGCGGACTGCGAAAAGATCTTGACCTGATGCAGCAATTCCTGCGGATGAGACGCCCGTATATTTTCGACGTCCCGGCAAACCAAGTTGCATTCGAATTGCTGTTTCAGATCACGATGTGCGGCGGTGCGACCGATGACTCGATACGTTTTTATCCGCAGGTCGTCGATGAGATAAACGCAGTTCTTGACCGCTTCGTCCGGCAGGAAAGCGATTCGCGGCGTTCGACCGTTGCGGATTCGCTCCTTGCAGCGAGCCGCGTTTACGACCTTTTTCAGAACGTGATGCCCGAGCGTGCCGAAGAAACAGACGCCGAAGAAGACAACGATGACGAAGGCGATTTCGCTTACGAAGACAAAGAAGCGCAGGAATCGGTTACCGAAGACAAGGTGAAGCGCGAACGCGAGGCGGCCGCTGAAAATATCTCGGAACTTTTCAATGCGTGGAACAGTCTTGATGATGAAGGCGAGCCGGACGACCTCCGCGGCGCCGAGGCGTGGGCCGGGGCCGATATCCCCGAGCAGACCCTTGAAACAGGCGAAGTCGCTTTTGCCTATGATGAATGGGACCGCGAGCTTAACGATTACCGCGTCGGATGGAGCCGCGTGATCGAAAAGCGAGTGAAGTCCGGCGACCGCACTTTTGTCGAACTGACGCGAAGCCGCTATCGCGGCGTCATATCGTCGATCCGGCATCAGTTCCAGTTGATGAAGCCCGAGAATCTTACACGCATCCATCGACAGATCGACGGCGAAGATTACGACCTGAACGCACTCGTCGATTTTGTGATCGACCGTAAAGCCGATGGCCGCCAGAATGAGAATATTTATACGAAACGCCTGCGACGTGAACGCGATGTTGCCGTCTCGATCCTGCTAGACCAATCGAGTTCGACCGCCCGCACGATCACGCGAAATCCGCTGCAGCCATACACTCATCCGGGCCGACGCATTATCGAGATCGAGAAGGAAGGGCTCGTGCTGATGAGTGAAGCTCTCGATGCCGTCGGCGACGTCTATTCGATAAACGGATTTACGAGCGAGGGACGCCGAAATGTGAAATTCTATGTCGTGAAGGATTTCGCGGAGAAGTACGACGCAGAAGTCGAAAAGCGAATCGGCGGCATAAGTTTCGAGAACAATACGCGCCTCGGCGCGGCGATTCGGCACGCCGCGAACAAGCTTCTGCGTCAAGATTCACGAACGAAGCTTCTAATTGTGTTGACCGACGGTCGCCCGTACGATCACGACTACGGCGATGCCCGATACGCACGCGAAGACGTCCGCGAGGCATTGACCGAGGCTAAAATGTCCGGCATCACGCCGTTCTGCATTACCGTCGATCGCGAATCCGAGGCCGAACTTCGCGACCTTTACGGCGATGTCGGCTACACGATCATCGACGATGTGCTCTCGCTGCCCGAACGTATGCCGAATATCTATCGGCGTCTGACGACGTAAGGTCGAGATGGTGATCGACCGCTTTTTAGGCATCATAATTGAAACTTCCCACGTGTTTTTGCGCTTTTAAAGGAGAAGGAGAGAGGGTTATGAACATCACATCGTTTGCCGCTTTTTTTACGCTTTGCCTTTCGATGGCGTGTTCGCCCGCGAATGCTCCTGCCGATGCGGCATTTCAAACTTCTTCGGGCGATGTGAACTTCGCGGTCGAGACCGTAGCGACCGGCCTTGAGGTACCTTGGGCGCTTGCGTGGCTCCCGAACGGCGACATTCTAGTTACTGAAAGGCCCGGTCGCGTACGTATCGTCGAAAAAGGAAAACTGCGTGAAAAGCCTGTGTTTACTGTGCCGGACGTTGAACCGAGCGGTGAGAGCGGCCTTATGGACGTCTCGCTTCATCCCGATTTTGCGAAAAATAATTTCATATATCTTGCCTATTCCTACAACGCCGACGGCAAGAAGGTGAAGGTCGTTCGATACGTTTATAGGAATGGTGAATTCACCGAGCCGAAGATCATAATCGACAACATTCCCGGTGCGCCGAACCACGCCGGAATGCGTGCGCGCATCGGGCCGGACGGCAAACTTTACGTTACCACCGGCGACTCGACCGATTGGGACCTCGCACAAGATCTTTCATCGCTCGCCGGCAAAGTTTTGCGTTTGAATGACGATGGCAGCATACCGAAAGGCAATCCTTTCGCGGCGCGCAAAGACGCACGTGCGGAGATCTGGACATACGGCAATCGCAATCCGCAAGGCATCGCGTGGCAGCCCGGAACCGGACTCGCATTCGAGACAGAACACGGGCCGAGCAGCTTCGAAGGAAAAGGTTCTGGCGGAGACGAAGTGAACATTCTCGAGGCGGGCAAGAACTACGGCTGGCCGATAATTCACCACACAGATAAACGCGACGGTATGGAATCTCCGCTTCTCGAATACAGCCCGGCCTGCGCGCCCGCAAGCGCGATGTTCTACAACGGTTCGGTCTTTAAGCCGTTTGCCGGCAACTTTTTCTTTGGATGCCTTCGTGGGCAGAGGATAATTCGCGTGCGTCTCGACGGACGAAAGGTCATCGGCCAAGAAGACCTCGTGAGCGGCGCTTACGGCCGCATTCGCGATGTTGCACAAGGCCCGGACGGCTATATTTACTTCACAACATCGAATCAGGACGGCCGCGGCCGCCCCGCCGACAACGATGACCGCATCCTGCGCATCGTCCCGAAACCGACCGATCCGCCGAAGGCAAAGGAGAAGCCCGCGAATGCTCAATAACTCTCGTCCCCGTCTCTTTAGGTTCTCAGTCTTCTTCTCGGTATTCATCGCCTGCACTGCCACGGCATTCGCCCAGCCGAAGCTGACGCCGCATAAGGTGCAGCTAAAGAAAGGCAAGGCGTTCACGCTGAATTTGCCTGAGGATTTCGAGATCATTCCGGCTGCGGAAGGCTTAAAGCGCGTGCGTTTTATGACACGTTCGCCCGATGGCCGTATCTTCGCGACCGATATGTACAACCTTGCCGACAACAAAAAGGGCACGGTTTACATACTCGATGGTTTTGACGCGAAAACGGGCAAATTCGAGCGCGTTATCCCTTATATGACGGGCTTGAGAAACCCAAACAGCTGCCAATTCCATACAGACTCGAGCGGTCAGGTGTGGTTCTATTTGGCTGAGACGCATCAGCTCACGCGCCGCAAATTTACGCCCGGCGAAACAAAGCCGACAGATCTCACGCCCGAAGTCCTGCGAACTTTTCCCGACTATGGGCTAAGCTACAAGTACGGCGGCTGGCACCTGACGCGAACGCTCTCATTCGGCCCGGACGGGCGGCTCTATGTCTCGGTCGGCTCTTCCTGCGACGCCTGCATTGAGAAAGAGAAGGTGCGTGCGAGCATAATTTCGATGAAACCCGACGGCTCGGACGAACGCGAGATCGCACGCGGGCTTCGCAATGCCGTCGGCCTTCGCGTCATCGGCGAATACATTTTCGCGACGAACCAAGGCGTCGATCACCTCGGTCTTTATAAGCCGGATGAGACGTTCTACGCTCTGAAAGAAGGCTCGGATTACGGATGGCCGTATTGCTATTCTTCAAAAGGCAAGGTCTATCGCGACCCGAAATTCAAACGCGCCGCAGGCTGTAAGGATGTGGCCGCGCCATACTCCTATTTCCCCGCGCATTCGTCGGCTCTCGGATTCGATTATTTTAACGATGCGGACGCGGACCCCGCGATCAAAGATGGGTTTCTCGTGTCTCTTCACGGCTCGACCGACAAGCGGATCGGCCACGGATACAAGGTCGTTGTGATGCGTAAAGGAAAGGCGTTGCAGGATTTCATCACCGGCTTCCTAACAAAAGGAAAGGTGCTCGGTCGTCCCTGCGATATTTTGAAGATCGGAGCGAATGCGTTCCTTTTGACCGACGATAACCACGGTGTCGTGTACCTGGTTCGCAAACGAGCATCGTGATCTTACGGCCGGTCGGTATTGATGCTCTCAACGCCTTTCTATCCGCCGATCAGGACGTTCATTTGGCCCTTGACGATCTTATTCGGCGGACCGATCGCTTCGAGGATCGTGTCGCCCATTCGCGCTGCCGGAAGGTTGTTTACCATAACCGTCGCCGAACCGGTTATCACCACGCCCGGTCCGTGCGGAGGGATCGGCAAGGGAGTCACGCAGGAATGGATATCAGCACCGCCTGACGCCGCACTTATTGCGCTCGACATCGAGGCCAAAGCTGCCGCCTTTGCAGCTTCTTCCGCGACTTTTGCTGCAGGCGCGCCGGGAGTTCCCGCCGCTGCTGCGCTCGCGGCCTCAGCGGTCTTTATCGCAGTATCCGCCGCCGTTTTTGCCGACTGAAGAGCGGCGACCGCGCCGAGCGGCATTCCGCGCCATTGCGGCAGAAACCCGACAAGCACGTTCGGACTTCCCGGCCCAGGCGTCAAAACCGGCGGCAGCGGATGCGCTACGTTATCTGTTATTCTTGCGGCTGGCGGCATAGCAAATTCTCCTTTCTACCTCTACGCTTCCTCCGTTACTTCACCCGTGAAAAAAGATCCGGCCGTTTCAAAAACACGACCGAACCGATCGGCAGATCCGCTTGAAGCGTTCCCGCATCCTTTACTGTCTGTTTGGTGCTCACAGAAAAATACCCCGGGGCATACGAAACCGGAGCCGCCTTGAAATCTTCGCCGCCCGTCCTCAAATACTGCACTCGCAACAATATCCGGTCGGCCGTGGCTTTGGTGTACCGGTCGGCCTCCAACTGCGGAACGTAAAGATCGTTCTGTTCACGCAAAGGAATTGCGACGGAGAACTTTCGTTCAAGTTGGCCGTTCGGCTCAAGCTTGGTGGCTAATGGCATTACACGCTGCGAGACCGGCGAGATAGGCAAGGGAAAGATTCCGCGAAGGACGAGCGCCGCATTATCCCCGTAAGAACAAAGGTAATATGTGTTGGCCTCGGCGCGCGCGGTTTTTGATTCTCGATCGACCCAAGGCTGTGCATCAAGCACGTAAATATCGCCGTTTGTCCCATTCACAACCTTGTACTCGATCGTGATCGAGTCGTCCGTCTTAGTGAAATGGGCCGTAAACCCTATCCGTGAATCCTTCTGCGGCTCTTCGCTTGTTGAAACATTTTCCATGGCGATCTTATTACCTTCGTCCCTTGTTACCACCGGCACATTGCCCGCAACGCCCGTCGTGCTGCAGCCATTGCACCAGAAAGTAACACTTAGAGCTAATACTCCGATCCAATTCATTATAGGTCGTGATGGTTCGTCCTTCGTGGAACGTCCCGTTCATCGCGATACTGATTCTCCGGTCCGATGGCATTGAACTCCTCATTTGTATCAAAGCCGTCAGTCCTCGGAGTACCATCATAAGTACCGTTCATCTGGTTATCCGCGTGCTGCATTTCGTGGAACAATATCACGTCCCCCGGCGCACCACTCGCGGCGATCGGGCTTGGCCAATCACCCGGATTATAGCTGATATTCGAGTCACCGCCCGTACCCGTTCCCGTAAGCTGATTCCCGTTCGCATCGAGTGCCGGTGATCCGTCGCCATAGTAAACGGGCTGGCCCGCCGGCGTTGCGTTCACAAAGTCCTGAGTTGTTGACGGTCCCGCACCGGGAGCCGCGAACGCATTATCACCGGCCCCTGGGGCAGGTGTATATGCATGGATCGTCGAGGTTCCCGTTCCGGCATTTATACGGTCCATTGTTGCGCGTCCCGAAGGCGTGTTGTACATCGTCGAGAGGTCGTTCATTACTGCACCGACGTAAGCGTCATCGCCCCGAACACGCAGCCGATCGCCGCCGACGCTGTAAGTGCCATCGTCGTTCCTTGTGACCGACGGCGCGTGCTGTCCGTTGAGTGTTCTTCTGCGTCGGCCGCCTCCGCCGCCGCCCGAACGCGGACGATCGAGGTATCCGGGTTCGCCGGTATCAGCCGCTTCTGCGTCAAGCGGGGCGTCCAAGGTCGCGGGACCCGTCGGCGGCGCAGAACCGCCTGAGTTGATCTTCACCATCGGGCCTTGGATAGTAATACCCATCATATCGACGATAACGCAGCTCGAACCGACCTTGAGCGTAACGCTCTGCGATCCCTCGAGAGTGATCTTCTGTGCGTTGACCTCGACCTTGCTCTTGACGACCGTCTGCTGGCTGGAATCGTAGCCTTCGACGACATCGCCTTTGACTCCTTCGTTCAGTTTGCCGTCGATGCCGATGAAGTTGTCGGCTTTTACGTGCAGATCATAGCTGCCGCCGACGGTGATAGCGAGGTTGCCGCCCGGTTTATTGTCGGAGCGGACGCCGATCACCTCTTGGCGGTTGCCCCCGCAAGTCTCGTACATCGAGCCTTTCGCGCGGAGGTCATAGCGCTTTTGCGAATGGATGAATACCTGCTCTTTGCCTTGTTTATCCTCGAAGCGGATCTCGTTAAAGCCTTTGCCGTCGTCCGGGCTGGTTCGTGTTTTTATATACGTCAGCGTCTTGAATTTCGGCAGATCGTAATGCGGCATCGTTTCGGGGTTATAGACCGAGCCCGTGATGATCGGCTGATCCGGATCGCCTTGAAGAAAATCTACGAGGACTTCCTGCCCGATACGCGGAATGAACATCGTGCCCCATTTATTGCCCGCGATGCTCGTACCGACGCGAAGCCAGCATGACGACGCGGCATTATTCTGCCCGTCGCGATCCCAATGGAATTGCACTTTTACGCGGCCGAATTTATCGACGAAGATCTCTTCGCCCGCAGGCCCGACAACGACCGCCGTCTGGCAGCCGTGCATGATAGGACGTTCGGTCATACGCGGCGGACGATATTGTGCCTGGCCTTCACCCTGCGGGATCGATGTAAAGTTCACTATGTAGGCGCGTACGCGCGCCTCGTCCGACACATAGCCCGGATCCTGCAGAGCTTCGGTCTTTGTCGAAACGATCGTGTGGTTCCGATTATTCTCGGCCGTCGGATGCGTGGTGAGCTTAAATCGAAAGCCGGGGATCAACGCGCAAGAATCTGCGGAACCGATGGCGCTCTTGTACGCGACATCGATCTCCTGCTGACGGACGTCGATCGTGTGCTGCCTTGCGGCAAAGACCTTAGAAAGCTCGCTCGGCTGTTCGCCGCCGCTCGAATTGATCCCGTCGAACAATTTTGCGAACTCGCCCGGATAGCCGTAAATTTCGTTGTCGCGATTTCCATTGACGTCGAAACGGCTCATCTGCTCAGCCTCGAGCGAATTCGTCGGCAGTTGGAACTGATGATCGCGGACGCGGTATTTGCCCGTTCGTATCTGATTCGAAACCTGGAAAGAGTTTATGGCTCCTTCCCATTCATCCGGATTGACCGAAATATCGGTAATGTACGGGATCTCGGCCTTCGACGGACAGGACGCAATTGCCGGATCCGCATCGGCGATAACGAGCGTATGGCCCGAACTTGTGTGCTCGAAGAAATAGAAGATGCCTTCTTCTTCCATCAAACGCGACGCAAAGTCCCAATCCGTTTCACGATACTGGACGCAGTAATTTCGCGGTTCGTAATGCCCCTGAAGCCGGAGGCTCGGATTAAAACCATCAAGAACCTTGGCAAGCACGTCCGGTATCGAAAGATTCTGAAAAATTCGATTGTGCGAACTCTGAGTAAGAAGCCAAACCTGCGGACGGACGATCGCGCGGTATTTAGAAAAGCGTTCGTCGCGGCTGCCTTGAGAAAATCGCGAGCAAATGCCGCTGAAGAATCGGTTAGCGCCATCTCGCTGATTGACAGCGACCGACATCGGTTTGTTCAGCACCTGATCCGGCGTGATATTGAACGGTTCGACGCCGACCTCCTCTTCATCGTGAATTAGGTCAAGTTCGAAGGTATAAAGCTGCGACATACCTTCGGTCGCCCGCAAACGAAGAATAACGACCTCCTCATTCGAAAATGAGCTCGTCGTAAAGTTTAAAAGTCGTCCTTCTTGGCTGAGTGCCATAATCTTCTCGAGTCCTGCCGGCGGCCTTTTTACGGCTCAGAATGGTCAATAGACGGAGCCGCCTGACGCTATTAAGACGTAAATGCAGCTCGACTTTTGCCTTAATGCCGCATCGTAAATCGCGGGTCGGGCATCGTCGGTGCCGGTTCTGCCGGATGCGGAGCGTCGCCGAACTCCGCGATCACCTGCCCGTCCCGACCGTAATGCACGACTTGGCCCTCCCAATCGCCGAATTCTATCGACGAAGATTCGCAATCGATAAAGCTGCATCTCTCGACCGATGTGTAGATCTGCCGTTCGCGCGCGGCGGTGATCTCGGCGTTCGCCGCAAGCGCCATCTGACGGCAGAGTTCGTCGCCTTCGCCGCGACGCGTCATATGAGTTTCGGCGGCGTGGCAAACGTAAAGCACGATGTGATCGACAAGGCCGCGAAGCCGCCCGAACTGATTTACGGTCTGGTAACTGATCATCTCGGCGCAAAATTGGATCGCCGTCGTATCCAGATCGCGCACATAAAGCCCGTGAGCCATTATCGACAGTCTCGAGATCCCGACGTGCCCGAGAGCGATCTCGACCGCTTGGTCAAAAAAGCTCTCGAGCGAGGTCGATTCGTCAACGTCGATCGTAAAGGTATCACGCGAAGCGGACGGCGTGCGTCCCTCTAGTCTAGCGTCGTGTGCGATCAAGTTAACAGCCATCTTCTCTACTCTCCGCTATCGAATATCACGCAAAGCTATACGCAAAATTCTCGCCTTCGCCGACCGAAACGCGAATGCTCGCAAGGGCGTCGCCTTCGGCCATTCTCGACAGAACTTCACCCGACATCTCCGGCAAAAGCGTGCCCGTCAGGATGTTATATACGTTGCGCGCTCCGCTATCGACGTCCGTGCAGCGTTTCGCGATCGTATCGATGACGGCGTCGTCGTAACTGAATGCCGCGTTGTGATTATCCTTGATACGCTGTGCGATCTTGCCCAACTGAAGCTTTATGATCAGCCTAAGGATGTCGTCAGAGATCGGATAATACGGCACCGTGACCATTCGACCGAGGAGCGCGGGCTTGAATGCCTTGTTGAGTTCGGGTTTGACGGCATCGACAAGGCCGTCCGGTCCGGGACGCGTATCGGGGTCGGCGCAGAGCGTCATTATCGTGTCGGTACCGACATTCGATGTGAGCAGTATGATGCAGTTCTTGAAGTCGATCTCGCGGCCTTCGCCGTCTTCGAGGACGCCTTTATCAAAGACCTGAAAGAAAAGCTCCATCACGTCCGGATGCGCTTTCTCGACCTCGTCAAGCAGCACGACCGAATATGGCTTCCTCCGAACTGCCTCTGTGAGCACGCCGCCTTCGCCGTAGCCGACGTATCCCGGAGGCGATCCCTTTAGGCTTGAAACAGTGTGCGCTTCCTGATATTCGCTCATATTGATCGAGATAAGGTTGCGTTCGCCGCCGTAGAGCGATTCTGCAAGCGCGAGAGCCGTTTCCGTTTTACCGACGCCGGATGTTCCGACAAGCAGGAATACGCCGATCGGACGCTTCGGATCGGTCAGGCCTGCACGCGAAGTGCGTATGCGCTGGGCGATCGCGTCGAGTGCGTGGTCTTGTCCGAGCACGCGTTCGCGAAGCGTACCGGCAAGATTCAGAACGGCATGGATCTCGTCGGCGACCATTTTCCCGATCGGGATGCCGGTCCAGCCCGATATCACTTCTGCGACCGACCCGCCATCGACGACCGGATGCATCAGCGGATCTTCGCCTTGAACTTTTTTCAATTCCTCGTTCGTTGCCTTCAGCTCGGTGCGAAGAGCTTCGGCGGCCTTGTCATCGAGCGGCTCCGGTGCAGGCGCAGATTCGGCCGCAGCATCGTCCACAGCGCCATCAGTGCCCTCGCCCGCCGCCGCTGCGGCCTCTGCTTTGCCATTCGAAGCAACGGCGTCATCCAGCCGCGTTTGTTCGAGCTTGAAACGGATATTGCGGATCTTCTCGACAAGTTCCTTCTCCTTTTCCCATTGAGCCGAAAGGCGTGAATGTTCTTCTTCCGTCTCGCTTCGCTTCGCTTTTAGCTCGACAAGACGCGTGTCGTGGCCCGCACCCGTAACTTGCTCGCGTTCGAGCGAATCGATCTCGGATGTAAGATTCTGCATACGTCGCGTGGCGTCTTCGAGCGACGCCGGCGTTGCGCCTTGCCCGATAGCAACCTTTGCGCACGCCGTGTCTAGCACCGAAACGCTCTTGTCCGGAAGCTGACGGCCTGTGATGTATCGTGCCGAAAGCTTGACGCATTCGACGATCGCTTCATCGAGCACGCGGACGTTGTGGTGATCTTCCATTTTGTCGGCGAGGCCGCGCATCATCGCGATCGCCTTCTCTTCGTCCGGTTCCTCGACCTTTACGACCTGAAAACGCCTTGCGAGTGCCGCGTCTTTCTCGAAATATTTCTTGTATTCGGCCCACGTCGTTGCGGCGATCGTACGGAGTTCACCGCGCGCGAGCGCCGGTTTGAGCAAGTTCGCGGCGTCATTCTGTCCTGCCTGCCCGCCCGCACCGATCAGCGTATGAGCCTCGTCGATGAACATAATTATCGGCGTCGGCGAGGACTTCACTTCATCGATCACGGACTTGAGGCGATTTTCGAATTCGCCCTTAACGCCCGCTCCTGCCTGCAAAAGGCCGAGGTCGAGCGAGCGGACCGACACATTTTTTAGCGCATCGGGAACATCGCCGGAAGCGACGCGCGCCGCAAAACCTTCGACAACGGCGGTCTTGCCGACGCCGGCCTCGCCCGTCAGGATCGGGTTGTTCTGGCGACGGCGCGTCAAGATATCGATGATCTGCCGTATCTCGAAATCACGCCCGAGAATGGGATCGATCTTGCCTGCTGCGGCCTTCGCCGTGAGGTCTTCCGTGTATTGGTCGAGCGCTTTTGTCTTGCCCGGAACGCCGGACGCGACCGGTGCGCCGTCGGACGTTCGGCCTTCGCCGAGAGCCACGGCTTCGCGGCCTTCCGCTGAATCGGCCGTCAATTCGTCAAGTTTCTTTGAGAGCGATTCGGGCGAAATATGATTGAATTCGCGCGAAATATCCCTTGCAATGCGAGCAAAACTATCGTTCGAGAGCAAGGCAAGAACAAGGTGGCCGGAACGCACTTTTGCTTCGCCGAAATCGACCGACGCAAGCAGCCACGCATCCTGTATCCAGCGCGGTATTCGCTCACTCAGGCCCGGCGTGCGTGTATTACCGGTCTTCAAACTCGCGAGCGACGAATCGATGTCCTTTGAGAGACGGTCGATATTTACCTCGTAATGCTTGCAGATGCGGTGAAGGTCCGTATCGTTCTGTTCGAGTATCTTCGAGAGAATATGCTCGATCTCGACATCGTAATTCGTTCGCGAAAGGCATGCGCCGGCGGCGCCTTCGAGCGCCGTGCGGCAGGTATCGTTCAATCGTCCGACGAGGGATTTTAGATTTAAGTTCATAGGGATCTCTCTTGCATTAAGCTGCCATCTTCAGTATTACCTGATCGTCCGGCTCCTTAAAGGGTTTTGTTTTCAAAAAACTCGTCCAGCCAAGCGAAGGGCGGCGGATCGCACGCGTTGTCAGGATCGTCGCCGGGACCTGTTTTGCTTCAAGGACAAGCTGAACGTCGAAATCGAGTTCGTCGCCGACCATGAATTTGACTATCGACTTGAGCGGTTCGTACGCCGAGCCGCTCGGCAAAAAAGCCTGAAAGCGTTTGAGATCGAGTGGTCCAAGTTTAACACGAAACTTTGACTGCTGATCCCAAACGCGTGTGCCAACGATAGCGTTCCGACCTAAGCTGCTGTTTTTCGCGCCCAGCTGCGTTACGTCTCTGCCATCAAGCAGCAACCATTGACCGGAAAATTGCTCGATTTTTGCCTTAGCGGCAAAATGGTCGCTGATCATATTCGCGAGGCCGTCCGCCGTATGCGGAGCCTGAGCGATCAGTCCCGTGTACGGAAGCAGAGCCTCGTCCTCGACGGCCATTCGCCCGCGAAGCCCTCGCGTACCGAGCCCCGCAAGGTCGTAGAGGTATGCCGTAAAGCTCTCGTCGCCAGCCTCGTAATTTATCGGAAAACGATACTTCGCCCACGCACGATAAAATAGCGAGACGATGCGGTGCGTAAAGATATCAAAGAACGCCCACATCGTCGTGTCGCGATGCCGTATGCGGTCGAGGACAAGTTCTGTGTAATGCGTAGGCAGCGCGCCTGAAACGCCGACGACGCCCATAAAATTGACAAGCATCTCTAGCCTTTCGCTCTGGCCGGTCTCGTCAATGACCTTCCGCATCTCGTGGATCTCGCTCGCCGGAAAATCAAGCGCGACGCGCGAGCGAAAACGTACGATCTCTTCGTGCGGCATTGCGTCGCCGCCGACACGCTTCTGGTCCGGGTGAATTCGCTCGAGAAGCCTTACGGCCTGAAAAAATTCGTAACCGTAAGGTTCCTCGATAAGCTCTTGTTCCGGCGATAACTGCGGCATATCTTCTCTAACTAAAGCAGCTCGCGCGTACCCGCTCGAGGCGAAAATTCGCGCACCGTCTCCTCACGCTGCTCCGTCCGTAAACTCAACTGATTGAATGAGTTAAGCGATGCGTACATCGCAAGGAAGCGCTCCAGCACGCACGCAAAAAGAAAATAGCCCGTGCCGACGAACTGCTCCTCGTCCATCGTGACCGTCGTCTCGACGCCGCGGACGAAACCGGCACCGACGCGCTTGCCGATCTGACGCACGACCTTTCGCGATTCGACGCTCTTGATCCCGAGTATCTGCTTGCGCGTTACCGGAGAATCGTCAAAATTATAGAGCATCAGCATTTCCTGCAATGCCTCGGGCGAACCGTTCTCGCCGTTTACGAGCGAGAGAAAATTGAGGCTCAAATGCGAGATCAAACGCCATTGGGCGGACCTTCGCTGCGGCGGACGGATCGTCTCGGTCGGCTTTGTAAGGCATCGAACACGCGAGAGCAAGGCCGTGCCCTCGACCTCGAAATCACCTTCTTTGCCGCCGAACGGCAGCCTCGCCGGCAGGTCGCGGTTCGTACACGTCGCTTTGATATTCAGCACATCGA
>DAORTR010000056.1:0-14609 GCA_035432765.1 Pyrinomonadaceae bacterium | reverse complement strand
GGCTTAAGGCCGCTCGATCAAGCTCGGTAAAGGAACGGATCTTTGATTTTGCCATCGACGCTGCAAAGCGATACGCAAGCGCCAAGGAAACCGGACAGCCTTCCGCCCCGATTCGCGCACGGCATATGCTCGCCGAGAAGCTCGTCTTACGTAAATTTCGCGAATTCTTCGGCGGCCGTCTTCGCTACTGCATCACCGGCGGCGCAGCGATCGCAGACGAGATCTACCTGATCTTCACGGGTGCGGACATCGCGATAATGCAGGGATATGGGATGACAGAGGCATCGCCTGTAATTACGGCGAACAGCCCCGAATTCAAACGCATCGGCACGGTCGGCGGTCCGATACGAAACGTTAAGGTGCGGATCGCGGACGACGGCGAGATCGAGGTGAATTCGCCGGGCGTGATGAAGGGCTACTACAATAAACCGGAAGCGACCGCAGAGGCTTTTACCGACGACGGATGGCTCCGCACGGGCGATATCGGCCGCATCGACGATGACAGCTTTCTTTCGATCACCGACCGCAAAAAGGAGCTTTTTAAGACTTCCGGCGGGAAATACATCGCACCTTCACCGATCGAACAAATGATACGCTCCTCGCGTTTTGTGAATCAGGTCGTTCTCGTCGGGAACGAGCGCAAATTCCCTGCGGCACTTATTGTTCCGAATTTTGAGATGCTCGCGTCGTACGCTGAGTTGAAAGGGCTTGATCTCAAAACGCCAGCTGAGTTTTGCAAAAGCGAGAAGATCGTCGATCTCTTCGAACGACAGGACGCCGAAGCGACTCAAACGCTCTCGCATTACGAAAAGGTCAAGAAGATCGCCCTTATCGAAGATGAACTCACGGTCGAGAACGGCGAACTCACCCCGACTCTCAAAGTAAAACGCCGCGTCATTGACGAGTTTTATCGCTCAAAGATCGACGAGCTTTATCACGAATAGTCGTAGCGGGTTGACCCGACACACTCCCTACCGGTCGTGTTTCCGCCCTCTGCAGCTCTGAGGGAGATCTAAAACTCTACAAACTCTGCAAACTCTACAAACTCTGCAAACTCTACAAACTCTACAAACTCTACAAACTCTACAAACTCCTAATACAGCACGCGTGTGCCGAGGCCGTTGCCGACGCTTGAGAGCGCTGTCCGGCTTGCTCCTGTAACGATCTCGAAGATCGTTTGGGCGATGCTCTTTTTGCTCTTATCGACCTCGACGATGTCGTATGGCTGGAGCATTATGTCCTTCTGCTCGCCTTTTTTTATCAGGTCGTAATTCGCCGAAATTATCTCGCGGTCTTTTGAGCCTTTTTTTAGCCGGTAGATCTTGATGTCTTTGGTTTTTGCTTCGCGTCGGACGCCGCCGATCTTTGCGATCGCTTCGGTGAGCGACAGGCCGCCTTCTTTCAAGTAAACACCCTGCGGCTGAACTACCTCGCCGGTGATATAGACAGGCGGCGCTTTTTCGACGACGATCACATCGCCCGGATATATGATGGGATTCGCCTCGTCGAGGCCCTGTTTGACATCCGCGAGGCTAAATACACGCGACGGCACATCGTCGGGGTCACCGGTCGCGCTCTTCCAATTCGCATCCTCATCGCGCGTCTTGTCGCATAACGGCGGCTGCGTGCGAAACACCTGAACAGTTCCGCCTGCCTGTTCGGTAACGTCGCCGGAAAATGCGATCAGTTCGAGCAGCGTGGCTCTTCTCATCAGGACGACCTGCTGCGGCGTTCGCACTTCGCCATAGATCGTTGCGGGCGGGCGGCTTTTCCGTTCCGTAACGCGAAGGCTCAGTTGCGGATTCCGCAAATATTTTGCAAGAAGATCGTTGACCTCTTTTCGCAGACCGCGTTCTGATTGGCATTTCGCGAGGACCGGCCCTTCCGAGAACGGCACCGTTATCTGACCGTTCTCATCGACGGTCGCAACAAAATCGAACTGCGGCTCGCCGAGCACCTTGCCTGTGATCTCGTCGCCCGGGCCGATAAGATAACCTTGGGCATCGACCTGTTGCGGCTTTGGCGACTGAGCAAAAGCGGCAAAGGCGAGGATAGTGATGATCGAACTAGCGAATATTGCTTTCATTTCTCTCTAAAGTAGGCGAAACTCATACCCGAAATAAGGACAATTTTTGAGCATAACTTAACATAGCTCAAATAAACAATGCTTTTCGGGAGTGTTCGCGGTACGCCGACTGGGCGTGATAGCCTATTGACAGCATATATTTTTGCAATGTAACTTCCTACGTATCGGACAATTTCGGCATTTTCTGCGCCGGAGTTGGCAAAAGTACGCAGATCTCTTGATGCACGAAGAACCCAACGCCGACAACTTTTGGTTCCTGCGCCGTCCGTTCCAATTTTTGGCGGACGTGTTCGTGCTATGCGCGGCGTTCTTTATCGCATACCTTCCGGCTATCAATATGCGGCTCGGCGAATTCTACGCCGATACTGCGCTGCGTCAACTGCCGCTTGTCATCCTCGTCCAACTCTCTGCTCTCTTTCTTGTCGGCGCGTATTCGCTGATATGGCGATATGTCAGCATCGAGGATATCAAGGTATTCATCAAGGCCGCAGTGATTTCGCTTGTGGTTCTGCTGCTTTTGAGATTCGCGCTTAGTTTTACGCATTTCGATCTCTGGCAGATCCCTGTCTCCGTCGTCCTCATCGATACGATGATGGCTTTCGGCGGTTTGTTGGCTTTAAGAATTCTTCGGCGGTTCTTTTACGAACTTGATGAGAAGAATCGCCTCACCGCCGGACGCAAACGCGGCAAGCGCAAACCGACGCTAATTGTCGGCGCGGGCCGTATGGGCGCAACTCTCGTTAAAGAGATCCAAGGCCGCGCGGACTCGGACTTCGATGTTCGCGGATTCGTTGACGACGACGCGCGAAAGATCGGCGGCAGCGTCAATCGTGTCAAAGTGATCGGCGGAACCGACCGCTTGCCGAAGCTCGTCCACGAACTCGACATCAAGCAGGTCGTTCTTGCGATCGATCATGCGAACGGCAAGGACATTCGGCGGATAATGGATATTTGCTCGTCCATTCCAGTCAAAGCGCAGATCGTGCCAAGCTTGGACGAGATCGCGCACGGCCGCGTCAATGTTACACGCCTTCGCGATGTCGAGATCGAAGATCTTCTGGGGCGCGAACCCGTCGAGCTTGACGACAAGAATTTGGGTGATCTTCTGTCCGGACGCACTGTTATGGTAACCGGCGCGGGCGGCTCGATCGGCTCGGAGCTTGTGCGCCAGATCAGCAATTATTCTCCGAAAAGAGTACTGCTCGTCGAGCGTTCTGAATATATGCTCTTTGAGATCGGCCGCGAGGTCGCAAAGACCTTCGACGAGCTCGAATTCATCCCGCTGATCGCCGATATCTCTGACGAACCGCGTATGCGCGGAATTTTCGCAGAGTATCGTCCGGAGGTGATCTTCCACGCGGCGGCACACAAACACGTGCCGTTGATGGAGCAAAATCCTGTTGAGGCGATAAAGAATAACGTGCTTGCGACGCGTCTCGTCGGCGGCCTCGCGGGCGAGTTCAACGCGAATGCCTTCGTAATGATCTCGACCGACAAGGCCGTAAATCCGACGTCCGTGATGGGTGCCTCGAAGCGTATCGCCGAGATCGTCGTGCAGGATCTGAATCAAACTTACGCGACGAAATTCACGGCCGTAAGATTCGGCAACGTGCTCGGTTCTGCAGGCTCGGTCGTGCCGATCTTCCGCGAGCAGATCGAGAAGGGCGAGCCGATAACCGTCACGCATCCCGAAATGACGCGTTACTTTATGACGATCCCCGAGGCGTCGCAGCTTGTGCTGCAGGCCGGAGCGCTTGCGCTCGACGGCGGTGAGATCTTCATCCTCGATATGGGCCGGCCCGTCAAAATTCTCGACCTCGCCGAAGATATGATCCGTCTCTCAGGCCTAGTTCCATACGAAGATATCGACATCCAATTCACTGGGATCCGCGACGGAGAAAAGCTCTTCGAAGAGCTAGAGATCACGGGCGAGAACCTTCTAAAGACCCGCCATCCGAAGATATTTATCGGCAAGATCGCGGAGTTCTCCAGAATGCAGGTCGCAGGCATTGTCGATGAGTTCACGGCGGCGGTCATTGAGAATAACGAATCTCGCATTCGCGCCGCCTTTAACGAATTCCTGCCGGAAGCAACCGTCCATCAGACGGTCGCGATCGCTCACGAACCGCAGCTTGAGGCAGACAATCCCACACCGACCGGGGCCGCCGCGAAGCTTAAGCTCGCAGACAAACCAACTTAAATTTCGCAAATGGCAATTCTCGTAACCGGCGGTGCCGGATATATCGGCAGCGTAACGGTCGAAGTTCTCGAAACGGAGGGCTTTGACGTTGTTGTCGTCGATAACCTTAGCCGCGGACATCGCGAAGCCGTTGCGGACCACACGCCGTTCTACCTCGGCAACATCGGCGATCGCGACGTTATCCGACGCATACTCAACGAACATCCGATCACGGCGTGTATGCACTTTTCGGCGTTCGCATACGTGGGCGAGTCTGTCGAGAAGCCGCAAATGTATTTCGAGAATAATTTCGTCCAGACCGCCGCCTTGCTCGATGAGCTGATCGCGGGCGGCGTGAAGCAATTCGTATTCTCCTCGACCTGCGCGACATACGGCGAACCGCACACGATCCCGATCGATGAAATGCATTCGCAGAACCCGACGAATCCTTATGGCTGGTCAAAGCTCTTCGTTGAACGGATGTTGTCGGCGTATGACAACGCGTACGACCTGCGGTTCGTCGCTTTGAGATATTTTAATGCTGCCGGAGCAACCGAAACGCGCGGCGAACGGCACGAACCCGAAACGCACCTCATTCCGCTCGCTTTGGCCGCTGCTGCGGGCGAGATCGAGCGGCTTTCGATCTTTGGCGACGATTATCCTACGCCGGACGGAACAGCCATTCGCGATTACATTCACGTGAGCGACCTTGCAAAGGCGCACGTGCTCGCCGTCTCGCATCTTGAAAATGGCGGTGAAAGCGACTTCATCAATCTCGGCAACGGCGACGGCTATTCGGTTCGCGAGGTCGTCGATGTCGTCTCACGCGTCGTCGGACGCGAGGTACCCGTGAACGTCGAACCGCGTCGTGCCGGCGACCCTTCGCGGCTGATAGCGGACGCCGCACGCGCAAAAGCCGTCCTCGGCTGGCAGCCCGAATTCCCCGACCTCGAATCGATAATTGAG
The DNA here is from genome assembly GCA_035432765.1 of Pyrinomonadaceae bacterium. Classification (GTDB taxonomy): domain Bacteria; phylum Acidobacteriota; class Blastocatellia; order Pyrinomonadales; family Pyrinomonadaceae; genus OLB17. The sequence goes on along the minus strand of DAORTR010000056.1, from coordinate 9,378 downwards.
AGTGCTTTCCGATGGAAGCGTCCGCCCGGTTAAAACGAAGAAATGTCGGTGTGGTAACATACCGTTCTACGAAGGCATGAACGAGATGGAAGATAAGTACTTGGATAAGATCATCGCGGGTGACTGCCGAGAAGTTTTGGCCGGTCTTGCAGATGAGCGCGTGGACCTTGTCGTAACCTCGCCGCCGTATGCCGATCAGCGAAGTCACACCTATGGCGGCATTCATCCCGATAAGTATGTCGACTGGTTCCTTCCGATCTCGGCTGAATTGTATAGGACATTGAAACCTAGCGGTTCATTTGTTCTCAATATTAAAGAAAAAGTTGTAAGGGGTGAGCGACACACCTACGTTCTTGAACTCATTCTTGCTCTTCGCAAGCAAGGGTGGCTCTGGACGGAAGAATACTTGTGGCACAAGAAAAACAGTACTCCGGGCAAGTGGCCTAACCGGTTCCGAGACTCTTGGGAGAGATGTTTGCACTTTACGAAGGAGCGCAGTTTTGAAATGTACCAAGAAGCTGTGATGGTCCCAATGGGAGATTGGCGACATTCGCGACTCAAGAATCTCAGCGAGACAGATAAGAGACGAGATAATTCGAAGGTGAACAGCGGCTTTGGGAAGAATATCTCTAATTGGGTCGGCCGAGACTTGGCCTATCCGTCGAATGTTCTACACCTTCCCACGGAGTGTGGAAATAGAGAGCATAGCGCTGCGTTTCCTTTGGAATTGCCATCCTGGTTCATTCGGCTGTTTACTGCTGTCGGGGATGTGGTGCTCGATCCGTTCGTTGGATCCGGTACCACCGCTGAAGCGTGCGTTCGCCTCGATCGTCGATTTATCGGTATCGATGTTCTCCCTGAGAACGCTGAAAAGGCACGGCTTCGGGTGGAGAACGTCGGGATGGCCCCGCAAATCACGTTGTTTCCGACGCAGATCAGAGCGAGCCAACAATCTTAACTTAGCGCCGGTACGCACACATTACAAGAATATTGGAATGACCCAAATCTCGGATCGCAAGCTTGAGTCTCTGATAAAGAAGTGTCTAGAAGGATTTTATACCCGACGCATTGCAAAGCTCAGCGGCTTGAAGTTGCGCGACACTCTACGTAAGAAGAACCCGTATCTATTTCGGGCGATCGGGATCCAAAGAGCCTCTGAGATTGTCGAACGCCTCCTTCGAGACTATATGTCCTCGTCCGATGAAGGAATATTCGGCGACGCGTTCTTTGAACCACTCGCGAAGGCGGTAAGTGGTGGTGTAGTGGCTCCCAGCGAAGGCGTGGACATCGCAATCGAGTCGCCGACTCGGTACACCGCGATCGCTGTAAAATCAGGCCCCAATATTTTCAACTCGAGTCAAGCAAAGCGGATGAATGATGAGTTCGCTAGCTTACGCAGCCGACTGATGAAGCTACATAAGCAGTTCGATCCTGTGCTAGCGCATTGCTACGGGCGTAAGCAGGCGGAGCCGTCGAAAAGCCGAGGTTATCGTATTCGTTCAGGCCAACGATTCTGGAATGAGCTTACCGGCGATCCGGATTTCTTTCTTAAACTAATCTCACTTATGAAGGATCACCCCGAAGAACATCGCATCCGATATGATAGCGAATGGAACAAGGCGGTCAATCGCTTCGAGCGAGATTTCCTTATTGACTTTAGCACTTCCAATGGCGAGATCGATTGGGAAAAGTTGGTTCGATTCAACAGCGGTGAGTACAAAGGAACGTTCAGCTAAGTTCATTTGTTAAGCAGCCGTGTTCCAACTCATCTGCCTTACAACATCTTCTACGCGAGCGTTAGAATAGAGTTATGCCTGAGCCGAATCGAACACGTCAACGCATCTCTCGAAAAGCTGCATCGTTCACAGAATCCGTCATTCGCGAGATCAGCCGCGAGGCTGTTAAGTACGGCGCGGTAAATCTCGGCCAAGGATTTCCCGATTGGGAAACTCCGCAGGAGATAAAGCAGGCGGCGATCGACGCCATTCTCGCCGATCATAATCAATACGCGATAACCTGGGGCGTTAAGGAATTTCGCGAGGCCATTTCGAAAAAGACTATGTCGTATCTCGGCCTCGACATTGACCCTGAGAGCGAGGTCACCGTAACGTGCGGTTCGACCGAAGGGATGATCGCTGCGATGATGGCGACGGTGGATGCCGGTGATGAGGTCGTGGTTTTCGAGCCGTTCTATGAGAATTACGCGCCGGACGCGATACTCTCGGACGCGACCGCGCGTTACGTACCGCTCTATCGAACGGAGAACGGCTTCGTCTTTGACAAGGAGCAGCTCGCCGCGGCATTCAACCCGCGAACGCGTGCGATCATTCTCTGCCATCCGAATAATCCGACGGGAAAGGTTTTCACCTCGGACGAGCTCGAATTCATCGCCGACCTTTGCCGCACGCACAACGCGTATTGCTTCACAGATGAGATCTACGAGCACATTATCTACGGCGTCGATGGACAAGAGCCTGCGCCGCACGTTTCGATCGCGACCCTGCCGGGAATGCGCGAGCGGACGGTGATCGTGAATTCGCTCTCAAAGACGTATTCGGTAACGGGCTGGCGCGTCGGCTACTGCATCGCGCCCGAAGACCTCACGTCGGCGATCCGCAAGGTGCACGATTTTTTGACCGTCGGTGCGGCAAATCCGCTGCAGCGTGCCGGCGCTTTCGCGATGAACTTGCCGCCGGAATATTACGTCTCGCTCGAAAAGGAATATCGCCGCAAGCGTGACTTCCTCATTCCCGTGCTCAAAGAAGCCGGATTCCGCTGCGACTATCCGGAAGGCGCCTATTATGTGATGGCAGACATCTCGGAGTTCGGCTTTGCGAATGACATTGCATTTACCTCGCACCTGGTGCGTGAGATCGGCGTCGCGGCAGTGCCCGGCTCGTCATTTTACAGCGACGAGACAAAGGGATCGCAGCTCGTCCGTTTCTGCTTCTGCAAACGTGACGAAACCCTCGAAGCCGCCGCCGAACGCCTCGCAAAATTACGCTAGAGCGGTAAAGTGATTCTGAATTTAGCCACAGAGGACACAGAGGCGTTGCAGAAGCCCGCGCGTGAGCAAGGGCGATACACTTAGCTAATACCGTCTCGTGCAACATCGCTTATAGACTTCGTGCTGCGTTCGTCTTACGCCCTTGCTCACGCGCGGGCTTCGGCATTGAACCGCGTCTTACGCCCTTGCTCACGCGCGGGCTTCGGCATTGAGATGCGGCTACGGTGATACGGTGGTGAGGAATTCATCTTGTATTCCTCGCGGGAGAATTCCCAGAAACTGTAGCCCCGCTCACGGATCTTGTCAAGCGGTCGGCATGCTCGGTCAGTTTTGCAGATTTGATCTATTCCGGCGTGTTCGCTTTCGGCCATTCGCAAACGCTTCTTCCAAGATTTTTTTTCTGTTGAAAGGACAACGCAGCCGGCGGTGCTGTGCAACAAACCTATTTGGGAATGCGTACCATTTATAGTTGCGGTGTCTGCTTGGACGAAGCGAACACGGCATGTTTTTCCCACTTTTTATGACTTAGTGGAGGTCTAATATTTATGTCGATACGATCATTTTTGGTTTCAGCAACGGTTCTTACGCTTGCCGCAAGTGCCCTCGGACAGGCGGCCGAAAAAAAGGCGGACGGCGTTCCGAAGAACATTGAGCGCACGCTTGCCTTTACGATAAACACGGACGGCGGAGGCTATCTCGGCGTCGAGACGGTGGACGTGAACAAGGAGAACAGCTCGACCTACGGCCTTAGAAGCGTGCGCGGCGTTGCCGTAAAAAACGTCGTCGATGATTCGCCGGCTGCAAAGGCAGGCATAATCGCTGGCGACGTTATCGTGAGCGTCGGCGATGAAGAGGTAACAAGCGTTCGTAAACTCTCGCGTCTCGTTTCCGAGATCGCGCCCGACCATGAAGTTCGCATTTCGGCGCTTCGCAGCGGCAGCGAGATGAACTTTACCGCAACGATCGGCAAGCGTCCCGCCCCGGCATTTGCGAATGGGAACTTCAGGATGACCGCACCGGCGGCTCCCGGCGAGATGCCGGATATGAAGATCTTCAAGGAACTCGAAACAATACGAGTTCCGGGGAACGTCGAAGCGCGTGTCTTCGATCTTCCGGGCGGAAAGCGTGAAGTTCTGCGTTGGAATATGCGTTCGGATCGGGCGATCGGCATCGGTATAATGCCGCTTACAAAACAGCTCGCCGATAGCTACAACGTCGCGGGCGGCCTGCTCGTAACGAGCGTTACGGAAAATTCACCCGCTGCAAAAGCAGGCGTCAAGGCCGGTGATGTCGTGACGGAAGTGAACGGCAAGGCCATAACCGAAGGCGTCGATCTGATCCGCCAACTCAACGAAACAAAGGGCGATCTGAACCTTACCTTCGAGCGAAAGGGCGCAAGGCAGACCGTTACCGTTACGCCTGAAAAATCGAAAGACAGCGGTATTTTCTTCGACGGAAAGGAAATGACGCCGATGACGGCGCCTAGAGTTCCCGCGTTGCCGCGTGTAATGCAGGACGGTTTTGCCTTTCCGGGCAGAGTGATCTAAGCAAGTTTTCTCACCAACAAATCAAAGGCGTGATCTTTTGGAAAAAGGTTTCGCCTTTAGTTTTGTTCGCGTTCTGCGACCTCTTTTGCGAGTTCGTTGGCGCGGTGGCTGTAGTCGCGCGCACGTTCCATTGTGTCTAGATATTTGTCGCTGAGTTCCTTGAAATCCACCTTCACCTTGTCGCGTTTTGCAGTGTCTTTCGGGTCGAAATTCTCGTTTAGAACCTTCGCGGCCTGTCGGTAGTTATCAAAGGCGTCGGACTCAAGTTTCAGGCTCTGCTCTTTCAAACGCAGGTACTCTCGATAATCATCGTTGATCTCCATTTCCTGCGCCTTCTGGAGTTTGTCGATCGCGTCATTCGCATAAGTTGCGCCGTCGTTGATGAGTTTTTCGACCTCGTTCGCAATGCGTTTGGCAGTCTCTGTATCGTTTGCTTCCATCGCCTTTTTGATCTCGACGCGCTTTCCTTCGTTCTGATCGTAGAGGATCTTGATCTTCGTCAAGTCTTGATTTGCTTGAGCGACGAGTTCGGCCGCCTGTGCGGTTTGATCAGAAGGGCCGAAGATACCCGAGGAATTCGCCGAGCTTTTACAAGACACAAGCAAGCACGCGGCCAGTAATGCCGCTGCAAAAAGGGTGAACGTCGATCTCTTGCTCATCTAAAAAAGCCTGAAGTCGGGATTATTCTTCCGCCGCCAAATAAATCCGTCAAGCACGTAATGCGTCAACTGCGGTACGGCTAGCAGAGGCACAACGAAGGTTCGAATATTACGCGTCCAGTCCCAATCCGAACCAAAAAGCCATTGCTTCTCGTGCCAAACGCCGCGATGCCAGAACAACTCTTCGATATACGCGATCGCCCACAGCGTTGCAAGGAAAAAGATCCAGTTCGACGAAAGCGCCTTATAAACTCGGCCGCTAGTCTCGCGCCTAAACTTCGCATAAAAGTATATCAGCGCAAAATACGGCACGCCGTGAATAACGACATTCGTAACCGTGAACGCGTAGTCGGAATTGAAATAGACGATCCCGACGTACCAGCAAACCGCGGTCGTTGCGATAATGATATCTTTGCCGATATTCAAAAAACCGTCGGCGAAATATTGATAGACGGACTTTGCGAAATATGCCGTTAGCGCGGCGACATAGAGTACAAAGACGATCCTTTCCAAGAACGCGGGAAAGGCTTCGAAATCACCGGGAACGAACCATTCGAAATTCCGCGGAAGACTCGTGCACCAATAGACGATCGGATAAACGCTCGCAAGATAGATGGCCGCCGCGTCGATCCACCAACTTAGGCGCGCGGTCTCACCGAGCCTGCGCCGATAGAGATTGACCCAGCCGAATTGCTGCCTTACAAAATGAAAGACGGCGACCGCCGCGAGCACTTTCCAAAAGAGAAGTTCGCCCTCGGAATATAGCGCAACACCGATCGCGTAACCGCCGACGGGCACAAGAGTGTAGAGCCAAATGCGGCGTTTAACTTCTTCTTTGTCAAAATAGACGCGGAACGACGTTGACCAAACGTGCGCGACATCTATAAGCAGAACGGCCGAGATCCATGTCCAATCCGGCGTCTCGGCATTCAAAATTCCAAGCTGCCATCCGAGCGCCAGCAGCAGCAAAGATGCAACCGCGCTTCCCAAAAAGACCGAGAGATCGATCTCGCGTGAGAAGAGCCAATATTTCGGTCGTGTAAATGTCGCGTCCATTTTTTGCCTTTACGCAAGAACAGCGTCGGCCGCACGCAGGCCGTGATAGAACGCCTCTTCGAATAACGCCACGCCGCCGAGGTCGGTGTGCGCAAAATGAATGTTGCGGTATGGTTCCAGCGCCTTTTGCCGCACGCCGCTCCAGATAAAATTCGCACGCGGGCTGATCATCGCATGGCCCCAACGCATAACGTCGAGCCGCGTCGTCAATGCGCGTATGTCGCGATGCGCACGTTCGAGATCGCTCAAGCAAACTTCGGCGATCTGGTCGCGGTCGTAGTTAAAGAGCGTCGTGCGGGCGTTCGCTTCGGCACACATTGGATAATAATACGTCAGGATCGTCGGGCCGTAATCGATGCCCTTCTGATGCGTCGCCGCTACATAGCCGAGCGAAGAACTCTCGTAAAGGACATTATCCCATGCAAGCGGAAAATCGGTCGCAAAGCGCTTCTTTGGACGGTCGGCCAGATGCAGATTTGCGACGAACCACGCATTATGCTGAAACTCCTCGGCGGCAAATGGCGGCATTTCGCGAAAACCGCGTATCGCGTACGGTGCAGTGAACATCGGGCCGGCGAAGATAACTTTCTCCGCACGTATCCCGCGAAGCGTTCCGTCAACGAGGCACGTGATCTCGACGCCTTTCTCTTTCGGCTCGATCGAAACTGCCATCCAATTTTTTCGAATCTTCTCGCCGACCTGTCCGACAAAATGATTGACGAATTGGCCGTTGCCCTCGGGGACAGTGATAAAAGGCTGCGATTCGTCACCGCTCTTTTCGACGCGCGAGCAGAAGTAGAACAAGCCTGCCCACGCAGAGGTCTCTTCGAGTTTTAGGCCGTAATCATCGCGACACGCGTAGTCGCAATACCAGCGAAGGCGTTCGGACGTAAATCCTTTTTGCGTGAGCCAATCGGCGAACGTAAGTTTATCGAGAGCGGTCGCCTCCGCATCGTCGGAGCAAAGGGCGACCGGCAAAATGAACGCTCGACGGCCTTTCGAATCGCGAAAATTTATCCATTTATTGACCTCCGCATAGAAGGCGTCGAATTGCAGTTTGTCCTCCGAGCTCGCGCCGGCGTTTAGATACAGCCCCTCGTACCAACGGCCTTTGTAGAACACGCGTTCTTCCGGTTCACGGCAGAGAAACTGTTCTTTCGCGCGGATCTCGCCCTTTGCGCCGCGCGGTTCGAGCAGCGACATCTCGTCGAGCAGCGCGACGAGATCGGCATTCTCTGCGAACGGAACAGGAAGATAGTGAGCGCCCCAAGGATAGCTAACGGGCGATCCTTTGCCGCTTCGCGATGTGCCGCCGGCTTCCCTTTCAAGTTCGATGATCGCAACGTCTTCGAAGCCTTTTCCCTTTAAGCGCCATGCCGCAGAAAGGCCGGCGATGCCGGCGCCGACGATCACGACCTTTTTTGCTTCCCAATTCGCCTGCGGAACCTCGAACGTCCGTCCTTCGCGAAGCGTATGGCCGAGCGCGGCGGATTGCCCGACGATCTCGCCGTCCGGCAGCCTTTTTGCACTCGTATCCCGACACGCCGCGAATGCGAACGGCGCCCCGAGAAAAAGTGTCAGCAATTCTCTTCGGGATAAGCTCATCGTCTCAAGAAAGCGAAAGGTAACGTGAATGGATCAAAAAAGTTCTACTGCTCGAAACGTCGCCATTCTTCTTCGTAATAGCGAACCAGCGCTTGGTTATCGAGCCGATTCACTTCGAGCGGTTCCTTCGGGCGTGCCGTATCCTTTGGAAACTCGAACATCGAGGGCATCATCTCGGCGTTGATAAATTTCGTCTCGATGCCGTCACGCACATTCGACGGAGCGTCAAAAGGCGAAAGGCTCGCAAGCGAATAGCCCCAAACCCCGAAGCTCGGCACCGTCGTGTAGTACGGCTTTACGTCGTAGCCCGCGGCCTCGAGCGTCGCCGCTATGCACCAGAACGACATACGCGCCATTAGCGGCGAGGTCGTCTGCACAACGACCGCCGAATCCGGACGGATCTTCTTTTTTAGAAGGTTGTAAAAGCGCGTCGTGTAGAGCTTGCCGAGCGCGAAATTATTCGGGTCAGGAAAGTCGATCACTACAATGTCGAACGGCTCCGCATCGACCGTATCGAGCCAGACGAACGCATCTGCATTCGTTACGTGAACGCGGCTGTCTAGGAACGAATGATGATTCAACTCGCCCAATGCAGGAACCGCCGTTGAGATATTCGTCATATCCGGATCGAGATCGACGAGCTGTATGAATTCAACCGACTTGTATTTCTCTATCTCGCGAAGCGCAAGGCCGTCTCCGCCGCCAAGCACGAGCACGCGTTTCGGTTCGCCTCGGAACGTCGAGAAGACGGGGTGCACTAGAGCCTCGTGATAGCGGTATTCATCGAACGATGAAAACTGAAGATTTCCGTTCAAAAAAAGCGCGTAGCCCGTCTTGCCCTTGGTAACAATGATGCGTTGGTACTGCGAGCTTTTCGAATAAATGATGTTGTCAACGTAGAGCGAATCTTCGGCGAGCGTCGTCAACCGGTCGGCCTTTATGAAGGCGATCGCAAGCAAGATCAGGATGATCGCGCCTTTTACGCGCAGCAGCGTAATGTTCTTTTTTAAGAGCGGTTCGAGCAGCCACGTACCCCAGATTGCGACCGCCGCGTTCAGCATTCCGAAGAGCAGCGACGTTCGGTTCAATCCCAAACGCGGAACGAAAAAGATCGGGAATAGAAGCGATGCGACCAGAGCGCCGATGTAGTCGAAGGCGAGCACGCGCGAGACGAGGTCTTTGAAATCAAGCTCGTCCTTTAAGATACGCATCAGGAGCGGTATCTCGAGGCCGACCAGCATTCCGATGACAAAGACGATGCCGTAGAGAACGATGGCGAAATACGAGAGATTCGCAAATGTGAGAAAAAGTATCGGTGCCGAAAACCCGCCGACGACAGCGACCGCAAGCTCGACCTCGACAAATCGATTCGCGATATTCTTGTCAACGAATCGCGAAAGGTAAGAGCCGACGCCCATCGCGAAAAGATAGGTGCCAATGATGATCGAAAATTGAGTTACAGAATCGCCGAGGACATACGAAGAGAGCGTGCCCGCAAGCAGCT